>JADFRU010000060.1:0-7828 GCA_022561115.1 Chloroflexota bacterium
CGAGGAGGCCGAGGACGGTCTCACGATCCACGGCGCAGGTCGCCTTGAGACCGCCGTGGCCGACAGCTTTGACGATCACCGGATAGCGATGGCGCTCGCGATCGCCGGACTGGTAAGCGACGGAACAATGGGCATCGAACGGGCCGAGTCCGTAGATATCTCGTACCCCACGTTCTGGCGTGACCTGGACACCCTGTCCGGGGTTGTTGCGTGACGGACTCAGCCAGCAAAAAACGCCGATCCGTCAAAAAACAGGCGATGATCATCGTCCTGTCGGGACCGTCCGGGGTCGGCAAAGACGCCATCCTGGAAAGGATGGCGGAACTCAATTATCCATACCACTTCGTCATCACAGCCACGACGCGGGAACCGCGCCCGGGTGAGGTAGACGGCGTAAATCATTACTTCGTCGACCGGGATCGTTTCCAGGAGTTGATCGACACCGACGAGCTACTTGAGCACGCTGAGGTGTACGGCAACATGTACGGCGTGCCAAAACAGCAGGTACGGGACGCGCTGGCCGCGGGCCAGCACGTGATGATCCGCGTAGACGTCCAGGGCGCGGCACGGATCAGGCAACTTGTGAACCAGGCGCTCCTGATATTCGTGATGCCGCCCACCCTGCACAGTCTCCAGGTGCGGCTTGAAGATCGCGGGGTTGACGCAGTTGAGGCGATCACCGTACGGCGATCAAAGGCCATAGACGAGATAAACGATGCACCCTGGTTTGACTACACCGTGGTCAACCACGACGATCGGCTGGACGACGCCGTGCAGGAGATGATCGGCATCATAGACCGCGAATCAGAACAGAACCCGCCAAGAGTGTTCAACCTCTGATTCGCGTATAGTCTCGCCACGGCTGGAAGCGCGCTTCTCCGCGCGCAACACGCCCTCAGCACGCTGGAGTCAGAATTGCCGAATTCACCGGACAAAAAGGACCAGATCGGGCTGTTTGAGGCGATCGACACTCAACGAGCGCTCCGTTACCTGAAACCTGACCCTGTCCCATCGGAAATGCTGGACCGCATCCTGCTGGCCGCCTCAAAAGCGCCAAGCGGCGGGAACAACCAGCCGTGGGAATTCATCATCATCCAGGACCAGGACGTTAAGAACCAGATAGCCGCGTACTACAAACGGGCATGGGACGAGAGTTACGGGAGATCGCGTGATCCGGGCCGGCTCGGGGCCCGCTCCTACAGTTCCGCAGAACACCTCGCCAACCACATCGCAGAAGCGCCGCTCTGGATAATCGTCTGCGTGCGACACGACGGCTCTCCGCCGACGCTGGGACGCGGCGCGTCGGTCTACCCGGCGGTACAGAACATGCTTCTCGCCGCCCGGGGACTCGGGCTTGCAAGCGTCCTGACGACGTTCCACACGCGTTTCGAGACCGAGGTCGCGGAGATACTCGGGCTGCCCGAAAACGTCCAGACGGCGGCGCTACTTCCGTTCGGCTTTCCGGAAGAGGGCCACGGGTACGGCCCGACCCGGCGAGCGCCCGTGGACGAGGTTCTCCACTTCGACCGCTGGTAACGGCCTTCCCGGAGCCAACGCCTGCCTGACACTCGCCCGCCTGTTACTCGCCCCGGTAATGAATCTCCCGGAGCCGGGCGGCCTGGCTTTTCACGTACCCGCTTCGCGTCATCGCCGGGCGATGGGCGTCTATGAGCTGTCGCGCCTCGGCCGCGTTGTCGTACAGGAGATCCACCACGGTCAGGGCGAGGGCCGTAGCCGAATCCACGACGGCGCGCCGGTAGTCCGCGATCAAGTAGTCGATCCCGTGGCCGGTCCCGTCCGCCGCCGCAACGTACGGGTGGAGCACCGGCATGATGTGGGACAGGTCTCCCATGTCCGTTGATCCGCCCGCGTTCGTGTGCGCGGCCTGAGATATGAGGGCGTCTTTCCCGAACTGCGAGGTGACGTTAGCGGAAAACAGCCGCGCCAGGTCCGGGTTGTTCTCAAGTGGCAGGTAGCCGGGAATCGCCACGATCTCGAGATCGGCGCCCATCGCAAGCGCCCCGGCGCGGTAGCAGTCTTCGATGCGCGCTGCGATCTTTTCCACCGCCTGGATGGTCCTGCCCCGTACCCGTCCCTCGTACACAACCTCGGCCGGCACGGCGTTCGTGGCGTCGCCCCCGTGCGTGATTATCCCGTGGACGCGAATCTGGTCATCGGCTTCAAATGTCTCGCGCTGCGTGTTGATCGCTGCCAGGGACAGCATTGCCGCCTGCAAGGCGTTAATCCCCTGGTGTGGCGCGCCGCCTGCGTGAGCCGCTTTGCCGAGAAAGCGCACGTAATGGACAAGGTGCGCGTTGCTGGTGCCGCCGACGATGAACCGCCTCTGCGCACGGCTGGAGCTTGTGTGGACCATCATGGCCATGTCAACGTCATCGAACACGCCGAGCCGAATCATCTCCTGCTTGCCTGAGAGCAGGCCAATTTGGCCGGTCTCGCGTAACGCCCATCGCATCCCTACATCGATGAACTCTTCTGCCGGGGTCGCGAGGAACGCCACCCGGCCGGAGAGCGTCGCTGCCACCTCGGGCACGCCCAGCCCTATCGCGGCTCCGACCAGCGCGCCCAGTTGCGAGTGGTGCCCGCAGGCGTGCGCCACACCGGACTCCGGGTCCGCCCCGGGATGTCCGGGCGCACGAAGAGCGTCCAGTTCACCGATCACCCCAACCGTAGGCCCGCCGCCGTTATACGACCGCACCCCCTTTAGCCCGGTGATCGCTATACGCGTCTCCGGGTTGACGCCCGCCTTCATCAACGCCTGCGCAACAACCCGGGACGTGCGCTCCTCAGTAAAACCCGGCTCCGGGTGGTCATAAATGTCCCGCGCCAGGCGGATAATCTCGTCAGCGGCGCCCTCAACGGCCCTGCGGACCGCCGCTTTTACTTCTACCCGGTTAAGTTCGCGCGTCGTACTCACCCGGTATATGACCGTTCGCTAAGAAACGATCGTTGCAGCGCCAGGTACTGGTCCCGGGTCATTTTCGGCCTGTGCTCAGCCATCACGCGTTTCGCCTCCGACGCTCCATCCGAGAGCAGATCGACGACCGTCATTGCCATCGCCTTCCCGGCATCGAGAACGGCGAGATCGTAATTGTCTACGACCATATCCTCCGCGTGGTTGGACCGTCCTGAGGCTCCACCCACATAAGGGTGTATGCCGGGCATCATCTGGGTCAGGTCGCCCATGTCGGTAGACCCGCCGCGCCGCCCGTACGTGTGGACCCGGTCACTGCCCACAAGCGCCTCCGCGTTCGCCCGGTGGATGGCGATCAGGTTCGTGTCCGGGGTGAGCGGAAGATACCCCGGAAGCGTCGTGATCTCCACGGTTGCGCCCACGGCGAGAGCGCCGGCCCGCAACGCACGATCCACCTTCTCATTCGCCCCGGTCATCGCCGGGACGCTCGCGCCGCGCACGAACGTTTCCATCCGCACATCGTCGGGAACGACGTTCACCACGGAGCCGCCGCGGGTGATGATCGGATGTATGCGCACGGTGTCATCGTCCCGGTACGTTTCACGCTGCGCGTGGATACCGGCGATCGCCAGGTGAGCGGCGTTCAGGGCGTTGATCCCGAGGTGTGGCGCACCGCCGGCATGCGCCTTGACGCCCTTGAAACGTATGAACTTGGCGATAAGGCCGGTGTTGGTCCCGCCGACTCCGAAGCCGTCATGAGGCGGCTCGGTGGTCACGTGCGTCATCATGCAGATATCAACATCGTCCAGCTCACCCAGCCGCACGAACTCCGGCTTTCCGCCGAGGAATTCGATCCGCCCCGCTTTACGTTGCTCGTTCCGCCACTCAATCTCCACGTACTCTTCCGCCGGCACGACCATCAGGGTCACGCTGCCCGAAAGTGACTCAAGAACGCCAGACGCCTGCAACCCTATTGCTGTCGCCAGCATGTTGCCCAGCTGGCAGTGATGGGCGCATGCGTGCGCCGCGGTCGTATCCGGGTCGGCGTTCGGGTGGCCGGGCACCGGCAGGGCGTCCAGCTCGGCGAGAATGGCGATGTTCGGGCCTGCGGATCCTCCCCGCAACGTCGCCGTCAGGCCGGTTACGGCAATGCCCTCCCGGACGTCCAGGCCAAGCGACCTGATGGCGGTCGCCGTCGCCGCCGAGGTCTTGATCTCCTTGAATCCCATTTCGGGATGGCCCAGCACGGCACGCGCCAGCGCGATCGCCGGTTCGCCCTGAGACGAAATCCGCTCGCATACGGCGTTCTTTAAATCTGTAGCGGTCCGGGCGGTGGCCAACGCCTCGCTCCAATTGACGGCCCGGTACGGCCGCCGGGGTATTCGGTCAATCCTTTGTTGTCTCCGAGGGGGACGCAGTGTAACAACAACGTAGGGCATTTCCTCATCCGGCCGGGGCATAGATCCAGGCGCCGCCGATATACTCCCAGGGATGAAATCGAGCGCAACACATACATGAAAATCGTGATCGCTCCGCAGGGGTTCAAAGGCAGCCTCACAGCGCTCCAGGTGGCGCGCGCCATCGAGATCGGCGTGAAGCGCGCCGTCCCGGACGCCGAGACGGTGCTTGCGCCTGCGGCGGACGGCGGTGACGGGACGCTGCAAGCGCTTGTCGATAGCTCCGGCGGATCGGTCGAGGTTGCGACGGTGTCGGACCCGCTCGGCCGGCCCGTCGAGGCGGCGTGGGGCGCAATGGGCGACGGGAAGACGGCGGTTATAGAGATGGCGAGGGCGTCCGGCCTGGCGCTGCTGGAACTCGACGAACTGGCCCCCCTCGATACCACTACATACGGCACCGGTGAGCTGTTCAAGGCGGCGCTGGACGCCGGGTTCCGCCGCTTCATCGTCGGCATCGGCGGCAGCGCCACAAATGACGGGGGCGCAGGACTGGCGCAGGCCCTCGGGATCAGGCTGCTGGACTCCGGCGGCCACGAGCTTGCCCGGGGCGGAGGAGCGCTGGCCCGCATAGACCGGGTCGATATGTCTGGCTTCGACAAGCGGTTACGCGGCGCGGAGGTGACCGTTGCGTGTGACGTCAACAACCCGCTGTGCGGAGACGATGGCGCTTCGGCAGTGTTCGGACCGCAGAAGGGAGCCTCCCCGGAGATTGTTAAACAACTGGACGCCGCCCTCGCACGGTTTGCCGATGTGGTCGAGCGCGATCTCGAGGTCAGCGTCCGGTCTCGGCCGGGCGCGGGCGCGGCGGGAGGGCTTGGCGCGGGACTGATGGCGTTCCTGGATGCCCGGCTGGCAGCCGGAGTGGACATCGTTCTGGACGCCATCGGCCTGGACGACGCACTGGAGGGAGCGGATCTCGTGATTACGGGGGAGGGACAGATCGATCATTCAACGATCTTCAACAAGACCCCGGTAGGCGTGGCGGAGCGTGCGAAGAAGCGGTCCATTCCGGTGCTGGCGATCGCCGGCGGGTTGGGCGAGGGTTATCGCGAGACCCGTGACAGGGGGATCGACGCCGCCTTCCCGCTGGTCAGCGGTCCGATGTCGCTGGACGACGCCATGGCCAACACGGCCGATCTCCTGTCCGGTGTCGCCGAGGAGATCATGCGCACTGTGCTGATTGGCCAGGCGATCAAGCATTGAGTTTATCTAGCCCCGGACGGAGTTTTCCCTGATATCGTCGTAACCGCTTCCAGAGCGACGATATTCAACAGATTTGCCCCTTTGAGTGAACCGGTGATATATTTCGCGCGCGCTTTCGATTTCCGGAGGCGCCACCGTGAGGTGCCCGACGAGGGGACGACGCTATGCCGCCGATCCGACCCAAGCACTCCACCAGGCGCGAAATAATCTGGGTTGGTGATTGCCCGAGGCCATCCTGCAACGGGACTTTCGACGTGGCCGCCGACACCGCCCAGAGCAAAATCATGGTCCTGACCGCCCTGAGCGACGAGTTGCGCCCGTCCGTCTCTCACGTTCACGGGTCGTACGTCGTTTACGATCACGGGGAGCGAGGCGGAGAATAATCGCCACCCCGGCGCTTTAACTGACCTCCGGATATTCCGGCTTTTTCCTCTGCCATCTTCGCCACCGAGCCCGCTGACTTCGCTGCCAGATCGGCCCGCGCACGCGTACTTCGAGAACCTGTTCGATGTGCAGATCGAAATGGTCTGGACAGGTCGCGCGCCGCTGGAGGTGCCGCAACTTCCTCCCGGCTACCAACTCCGGCTGTTTCAGCCCGGTGATGAAACAGCGTATGAAGACCTGTTTCACCTTGCGTTCGAAGACAGGGACACACTTGAGCAAACCCGCGCCACAGCCCTCGACGCGGGGTTCTTCGTCGTGGAGCACCGGGACACCGGCCACCTGGTCGCCACCTGCGCCGCCCAGCACATCGAGAACGAGCGCCATCCCGGCGGCGGACAGCTCGGCTGGCTCGTCGGTGATCCGTCCCACTCCGGGGTGAAGCTGGGCCGCATAGTCTCGACCACCGTCACGAACCGCCTGGCAGAAGCCGGTTACGCCCTGCCCTACCTGCAGACCAACGACTTCCGGTTTGCGGCGATCGCGATCTACCTGAGGTTGGGCTGGCGTCCTTACCTGTTCGCCGACGACATGGAGCAGCGCTGGCGTGACGTGTTCACGCGCCTCGGACGCTCCTTCTCACGGAACGACGGGGTCCTTCCCTGACTACCCGGACGTTCGCTCCACGACGGCAGCCAGCTCGACCGGAATAGCCCCCGCTGCGACCATCCGCGCGATCGCCCGTTCGCCGTCACCCGGTTTCATTTCGACTGCACCGATGGCGTCGGTCAACAGGTAAGTCTCAAAGCCGAGGCGGCGTGCGTCCAGCACGGTGTTCAGCACACAGTAGTCGGTCGCCAATCCGCCAACAAAGACCCGGTTCACGCCCGCCGTCTTGAGCCGGTCTTCGAGGTCCGAGTCCAGGAAGCCGGAGTACGCATCCACCGCCGGGTCGCTCCCCTTCTGGATAACCTCGTGTCCGGCAGGCAGGTGTAGCTCCGGGTGAAACTCAGCGCCGTGACTTCCCTGAACACAGTGCGGTGGCCAGGGACCGCCCGACTCTACAAACGATGAGTGCCCCTCCGGGTGCCAGTCCTGCGTGACGTACACACGAGCGCCCCTCTCATCGAACGTCGCGGCCGCCCGGGACATCGTTCGCGCCACCTCGGCTCCGGTCGCTACCGCCAGCGATCCTCCGGGGCAGAAATCGTTCTGGACATCGACGATAACCAGAGCATCTTGATCCGATAATTGCATGGTTTCGGCTCTCTAACCACTAAATACGGTTCATAATCGTCAACATTCGAGCCTGACGGTCACAAACAGCGTGCTACATTACGGGCCATAGTCGGCACTCGAAAGTGGTTTCGGTTTCGGGTGGCGCCGGTGCAGGGGGTGGCCATGATAAAGAGACGCGAGCTGCCGATGCAGGTGTTGCTGTTCATCATCACGCTGGGCATCTACGGAATCTACTGGCTCTACGTGACGAACAAGGAAATAATCGAGCATCTGGACGGCGACGAGTCGCCCGGGCTGTGGACTTTTCTAACCTTCGTTCCGATCGTCCAGTGGTTCGCATACTGGAAACACGGGCGTCGGCTGGACGAGATCTCGGACGGGCGGTACGCGCAGTTGACGGTGTTTCTAGCGTGGATCGTTTTCGCGCCGATAGTCTGGTTTCTGACCCAGACAGAGCTGAATAAGCTGGCAGACGCTCAGGATAGGGTCGGCCAGAATATGACGGCAAAGGCCGCCGGGAGCCCGGGCGCTACCGCCTGATCGCCCTTCGTCACCCAACGATAACCAGGTACACCTCGAACGGCCCGTGGATGCCGTCCACGATGGTGGCGGCGAT
>JADFRU010000061.1:0-7811 GCA_022561115.1 Chloroflexota bacterium
TTGGAGCAGTCGCTGATCCGTCCTGCAAGGTTTGCAGGTCGTTGCGATACAGACGATTCATCCCAGCCTGCGGATCACGGGGCACGTCGGGGTCCAACGGATAGGCCTGTATGGCGTAGACATCCAGGTCGCCGTCGTTGTCGTAGTCAAACAGAGCGCACCCCGACCCGGCTATCTCGGGAAAGTAGTAACGCCCCGTGGCCCCGGTCGCGTGCTCAAAGCGCAACCCGCTGGCTGCGGCAACATCCACAAGCCAGGGAGTGGGGTTTGGCGACGGCTCGGCAAGAGGTTTCGTGTCGCCGCCCCGGGCCGCTGGGAGCTGGACCGAGCCGTCGTCGTTCGACTCCTGGCGACACCCCTCCGCCGCGCCGAGCACCAACAGGATCACCATCACGGTGCGCATTATCTTGGGAATCGTCCACGGTGCGAAGCCCAAGTGCATCAGAAAGCGCCGCTCCTACAACGGATATCTATCCGAGCCGCGATCGTGAGGGAGTGGTTTCTTGCGGCTGATCCGTCAAGCGACGCCACCACTCCCGCACGGTCGCGGCTCGGTCTATATCGATTGTGCTGAGACACTACACGATCGCTCCGAAGCGGCGTTCTCGGAAGGCGAAATCCTTGATGGCGGCATGCAGATGCGGCAGGCCGAAATCCGGCCAGCAAACGTCGCAGACGTGGATCTCGGCGTAGCTGATCTGCCATAGGAGAAAATTGCTGATGCGGTGTTGGTTGGCGGTGCGAATGACCAGATCGGGATCGGGCAGGCCGCGGGTATACAGACGATCGGCGAATAACGTTTCATCGATTTGGTCAAGGCTAACGCGGCCGGCCTGCACGTCGGCGGCGATGCCCCGTACGGCCAATAGAATCTCCGAACGCGAACCGTAATTCAACGCTAAGCACAGCTTCAACCCGGTATTGGCGGCGCTCTGGCTGACAGTGTCATCCATGGCTTCCAGCACGTTGGGCGGCAAACCGTCCCGATCACCGATGTGAACGAGCCGAACGTTGTTGTCCATGATCTCGCCGCGCTCGGCCACCAGGTAGTGGCCGTACAATTCCATCAGGAAATCGACCTCCTCCTTGGGCCGCTTCCAATTCTCGATGCTGAAGCTGTATAGGGTCAACGCTTCGATACCGAGTCGGGCGCATTGGGTGACCACAGCCCGTACGGTTTTGGCGCCTTCTTCGTGGCCCCGAATGCGCGGCAGGCCTCGCTGCTGGGCCCAGCGACCGTTGCCGTCCATGATGATGGCGACGTGGCGAGGTGTCGCGAGGTCGTTGCCGGTAGACGGCGACGGCACGGAACCGGGCGAGGAACGCGGGAATACTGTCACTGAGCGGCTCCTGTGATGGAGGATTAAACCTCCATCACCTCCTCCGCTTTACGTTTGCTCGCCATGTCGATATCGCCCACGGCCGAGTCGGTGTGGTCCTGCAGGGTGTCAAGGGCGCGGCGAACTACGTCCTGCGACTCTTCGCCGTCGCGCTCCATGTTCCGCAAAGACTCCTGTGCGTCCCTTCGCACGTTCCGCGCCGCCAGTTTCGCCTCTTCCACACGTCGCCCCATCTGGCGTACCAGGTCGCGCCGGCGCTCCTCTGTGAGTGGCGGGAGGATCAGCCTGATGATGTGACCGTCCACGTTGGGGTTCATCCCGATGTCAGCCGTCTGAAGGGCGCGCTCAATGGCCTGCACGGCGGTGCGGTCCCAGGGTTGCACGATCAGCAGTCGCGCATCGCCGACGGTTATCTGGGCGAGCTGGTTGAGCGGCATTTCCAGGCCCTGGTAGTCCACCACGATGTTTTCGATGAGCCCCGGTGAGGCGCGGTTGGTGCGATACCCGCTCAGATCACGCTCAAGGGCGGTTACGGCGCCTCTCATTCGCCTCTGAGCGTCATCGAGGATTTCCGTGGTCATCCGCGCTTCCCTTTCGATTGTGCGAGTCTCGTCAATCGGCCAGAGCGGCGTGCTCCACCCCGTTACTGTCCGCGCTTGTTCAGACGGTCTGTTTCACGGATTCAGCCGCTGTGTCCGAGATCAGCGTACCGATATCTTCTCCACCCAGAATCCTCAACAGGTTCCCCGGCTTGAACAGATCGAACACGACGATCGGCAGTCCGTTGTCCATGCACATGGAAAGCGCCGTTGAGTCGAGCGCTCTCACGCGGCGCTGGAGAGCGTCCAGGTAGGTTATGTGCCCCAGCTTTAAGGCGGATTTATCTATGTTTGGGTCTGAGGTGTAGATGGCGTCAATTTTGTTCTTGGCCATCCACAATACGTCAGCGTTGACCTCGAGCGCTCTCAGTGCCGCTGCGGTGTCTGTCGACATGTACGGGCTTCCGGTGCCGCCTGCGAATATTACAAGGCGGCCTTTTTCAAAGTGCCGGATCGCGCGCCGGCGGATGTAAGGCTCGGCGACGGTCGACATGGCGATCGCGGTCTGGGTGCGCACCTCAAGCCCGCAGCGTTCCAGCGCGTCCTGGAGGGCAAGCGAGTTGATGATCGTGGCGAGCATGCCGGCGCTGTCCGCTGTGGAACGGTCCATTCCCGCAGCTTCATAGTCAGCGCCGCGCCAGATGTTCCCTCCCCCAACCACTATCCCGATCTGCAGGCCCGTTTTAGCGGCCTCCGCCACCTGGCCCGCGACGTACCCTACGGCGTCCGGGTCGAGACCGAATTCACGGGCCCCTTTGAGCGATTCCCCGCTCAGCTTGAGCAGGACACGTTTGTACGTAGCCACTGGCTCCTCACGGATATCATGTCGCGTAGTCCAGGACAGGCTCGGTCTGCGATTTACTCTCCGAGTCCGTAACGGATGAATCTGCCTATGTGGACATTTTCACCCGTCCTGGCGGCCATGTCTTTGACAAGGTCGCCGATGGTCTGGCCCGGGTCCCGGATGTAGGCCTGCTCCATCAGCAGGTCTTCGTTCGGTACGTCTCCGGCGTCATCGGGGACAGATTTCCGGTCAACGTATTTCGGGTTCATCGCCGCCACCTGCATGGCGATTTCTTTCGCCAGGTGGGTGAACTCTTCCGTCCGGGCCACGAAGTCCGTCTCCGATGAGAGCTGAACGATTGCCCCAACGCGGTTCCCGCTGTGGATGTAGCTCTCGATGACGCCTTCCGTGGTTTCACGCCCTGCGCGCCGAGCGGCGGACGCAAGCCCTTTTTCACGGAGGACCTCGACGGCTTTGTTCTCGTCGCCGTCCACCTCTACAAGCGCGCGCTTGGAGTCCATGATCCCTGCTCCGGTCTTGTCCCGAAGCGACTTGACCATTGCGACTGTGATGTCCAAGTGTCCTGCGTCCCCTGTTACCAGTGTGGTCAAGTTTGTGATCGCCCGGGGCGAAACGGTATTCGGATTCCCGGGCCCGGCGCCGGTTGATTACTCGGCCGGTTTCTCTTCCGTGGTTTCGCCAGCCGACTCGCCAGCCGCTTCGGAGGCTTCTGTCTTTTCGGCCGAGGCGTCAGGCGTGTCTGTGACGGCGGCCGCGGCCGGCTTCTCTTCCTCTGCCGCTACCGCTACTGCTTCCGGCGTCACTTCCGGTGTCGTTTCGGGAGCGGTCTCTGTAGCAGCCTTCGGCTCTTCGGACGCGGTCTCTGCCGCCGGGGTCGCTTCCGCCGGGCTGTCCTCAGATTTGGTTTCTTCTGTGCTGGCCGGGCTCGTCGTGGGTTCCGCTACGGCGGCAGCCCCGGTCGGAGTTTCGGTCGCGGGGGCGCTCGGCTCTTTTGCGTCCTTTGAGTCCGCTGAATCCGCAGCCGGCGAGTCCGCAGTTGAGATGCCCCTGGCGGCGGCGGCGGCCTCAGCGTCGCGGCGCGTCGCTTCTGCAACGGCCTGCCGTGTGGCGGCTTCTTCCTGCGCGGCGCGGCGAGCGGCCTCTTCTTGCTCTTCAATCTCCGCGTTGAGGGCCATCTGCTGGGCGGCCCGCGCCCGTCGCGCCTCGTTGCCCGAGATGATGGCGTCCCCGATGCGTTCAGCGATTAGCCGGACGCTGCGGATCGCGTCATCGTTGGCCGGGATCGCGTAGTCGATGCCGGTCGGGTCACAGTTCGTGTCAACGATGGCGACGATCGGAATACCGAGCCGTTTTGCTTCTGCGACGGCGATATTTTCCTTGCCGATGTCGACGATAAACATCACCTGGGGCAGCGTGGTCATCTGCTTGATTCCGCCCAGGAACTTGTTCAGGCGGACAACCTCGGTAGCCGCTTTCTGCGCCTCACGCTTGGTCGTTGCCTGGAGGGTTCCGTGCGCGATCTGCTCTTCAAGGCGCACGAGGTATTCGATCCGCTTCTGGATCGTCTGGAAGTTTGTCAGCATCCCGCCAAGCCAGCGCTGGTTTACGTACAGGGCGCTGGTGCGTCGCCCGACGTCAGCGATTGCTTCCTGCGCTTGCTTTTTGGTGCCTACGAGCATCACCTGACCGCCGTCTCCGACCGTCTTCTCGATGAACGCCGCAGCGGTCTCAAGTTTTTCCATCGTCTTGGCGAGGTCGAAGACGTGGATCTTGTTGCGGGCCGTAAAAATGTACGGCTTCATCTTCGGGTGCCAGCGTTTGGTCGGGTGGCCGAAGTGGGCGCCGGCTTCAAGCAGCCTGCGCAACGTAATTGGCGGGCTCTGTTCCGCCTGAGCCTGTGTAGTCGTCATCGGTGGGTACTTACAACTCCGCGGTGGGCCGTGTTGACGTGAAACGCCTGCTGATTTTCGTTCCGGGCGCGCACAAAACAACCGGGGCGATTACCTTCGCAACACGCACCCGGAAGTGACGTTGAATCATAGCACGGGGCACGCTCGATCCGTACGTCCGGCTGCGGCGCGATTCAGTCTTCTCGCAACCACCCGTGCTCAAGCGCCATGGTCGCAGCCTGTGCGCGGCTGTGTGTTCCCATTTTCTCGAACACCATGGATAGATAGTTCTTGATGGTCTGTTCCGACAGGTTGAGGCGTCGTGCGATCTCCCGGTTGGTCACGCCCTCGGACACCATGCGCAACATACGCACCTCGCGTTCGTTGAGCGGGCTGGGAGGACTTGAGTCAGGGGTGCGGCTCCACGCCTCACGCAGCATCGCAAGGATGGCGGCGGCAGCGCCCGTACGCGTCGCCGCTGCCTGGAGAAGCGGGCACCGGCCTTCTGACACTTCCCGCACCACGTCAGCGAGGATCACGTGCGCCTCGGATTCCGGGACGGCGGCCCAGGCGCCCGCCGCGGCGGCAGAAACAAGCGCTTCGTCGCTATCATCCGGGACGATCGCGATGAGCCGTCCTCCAGAGGACTGGAGCGATTCCAACGAAATGCCGGGCGCGTCCGGTACGCCGAGTCGTGCGATCACCGGCTCGTTGTGCCCGATCTCCTCTGGAATGACGGGCCACACGGGGTCCACCGCCGAGGCAAGTAGATGCGCGGACAGTCCCCACGTCCGTTTGGCGTCAAGCGCCAGGTGCGCCCGAATCAGCGCGCGCTCACCGCTCTCTTCCGCGGGCATCCCCGGAAGCATGGGCGCTTCTTGACCGGTCCGTCTTGCTGGCACCTCGTTCGTAACCGCCATCCACAGGAATCCGCGACGCGTCGATCCCAGTTCGTGCCGCATCTCAGGGATATAGAGAAATGGCCGGGTCGAACACGTCGAGTCAAATACAAAGACTCAGGAAACTACAATCGGATTATGCGATTTCCCGCATCCCGGTTACATCCCGGCAACCGGATCTCAACGTAGTATTCGAAAGGGACCTCCTGGCCGCCTGGCAAGGAGGGGGAGTTGGAACAGCCTTATGGAAATCACAGCAACCGGTCAGTCTTCACCCGTATGGCGGGGCTATATCTGGCCGGTACTGCTCGCAACCTTCACGCTCGGGTTTGCTGCTATCGCCGGGTTCATCTGGAGGGATGGCGGTTTCGTCACCTCTAACATCCTCAGCCTACAGGGGCAATCCGAGGGCCAGATCAGCAACATTAGCAGTCTCCTGCCGCTGGGATTTGCATTCACGGTGGGAATGGTGGCCACGGTTAACCCGTGCGGTTTCGTGATGTTGCCCGCCTACCTTGGCCTGTATATCGGCACCGATAGCGGTGACGAGTCGGTCGGGCTTGACCGGAGGTTGGCCCGGGCCGGAACGGTGAGCGCCGCCGTCGGTCTCGGTTTCATCCTGCTGTTTGGCGCGGTAGGTTTGATCATCACCGGGGTGACCACTTCGATCGTGCAGTATTTCGACTGGATCGGACTGGGCGTCGGGATCATCATGGGCGTCACGGCCGTTTATGTCCTGGCGGGCGGGAAGCTTTACAACAGGTTCGCCGCCAACACCTCGACCAAGATCGGCGACCCGCGTGACACAACGCTTATCGGGTATTTCCTGTTCGGGATCAGTTACGCCGTGGCGTCCCTCGGTTGCACGCTTCCGCTCTTCCTTGCGGTCGTGGCCAGTTCAGCCACGGGGAGTTTCCTCTTTGGCGCTTCCCAGTTCCTCTTCTACGCCCTTGGCATGGCTTTCCTTTTTACGGTGCTGACGTTGAGCGTCGCCCTGTTCCAGAGCGCCATGCTCAAGTGGGTACGCAAGGCGATGCCCTACGTCCAGCCGGCGTCTGCGGTGCTGCTCATGCTGGCAGGCGCCTACCTGGTCTTCTACTGGCTAACGGTGGGGGGACTGGCGGACGCCATCGCCTAGGCATGTGGAACCCGGTCACACCGGCCGGTTCCCGGTTCTAACGAAGACATGATGAGAAGGCCGCCCCGGGTTGATCGGGGCGGCCTTCTCGCGCGTGCCGCACGCGGGTCTTTATTTCACGGTCCGGGATTTCGTGTCCGGAAGCGGGGGACTACGCCACCACGTTCCTTAGTTCTCCGAGGCCGTCGATCGCCGTGACCAGGACGTCACCGGGTTGCAGGCGGGCGGTTACGCCGGAGGTGCCGGTGAAGACGATGTCTCCCGGCTCCAGCGTGTTCGTCTTCGAGATGAACGAGAGGCACTCCTGGGTGTTGAAGATCATCTCTTCCGTGTTGCAGTTCTGGACTTCCTCGCCGTTTACGGTGACGACGATGGATTTGCCGTGCGGGTCGTAGTCGGTCTCGATGAACGGGCCGATCGGGGAGAAGGAGTCACTTCCCTTGGCGCGCCACCATGACCGGTCTCCGGACTGCCACTCGCGCGCGCTGATGTCGTGGCCGATTGTGTATCCGAGGACGTAGCTCAGCGCCTCGTCTGCCGACACGTTGCGCATGCGGCGGCCGATCACGACGACCATCTCGCCCTCTTCGTCCACCTTGCCGGCGTTCTCCGGGAGGATGATGGTGGAGTCTGGTCCCACGATTGAGCTGGTTGGCTTGAGAAACGGTTCTGGCCGGGTGGGCGCCGGAGCCCCGCCGGTGTGCGAGTGGAAGTTGACCGCCATCGCGTACACGTCGCCGGGAGCGATGGGCGCAAGCAACTGGACCGAGGATAGCGGTGCGGTGGCCCCGGTCTCGGTGTAGCGTCCGGTCGGCGGGCCGGAGATCTCTATCACGGTGTCTCCGTCCAGGATTCCGTGCGTGGCGTGGCCTCCGGCCGAGTACCTGACAAATTTCATTCGTGTTCTCCTGAAGTGTCGACCTGCCCTGCTGGCCCGGTAGCCGGGTCCGGGGCTGTTCGACGGGACGTAAATAGGCGGGCGCAAGTGTACGTCGGAGCCCGGACCGTCGCCAACGAACCGCACTAGACTGATCGCCGTGCCCGGGCAGTGACGGGGCTGTATCGGCGGTGCCCCCGGGTGGTGACGGAGAAGAGTTATTCGTTTGTGAGCCGTTTCGTTGGAGCGTCCGCCTGTTTGACC
>JADFRU010000062.1:0-7725 GCA_022561115.1 Chloroflexota bacterium
TGCGGCATCGGCCACGGCTTCTTCGATGATTACGGCGGCGCGTCGTTCGGCTTCCGAGACGATCTCGGCGGCCTGGCGCGCTGCTTCAGCCGTGACTTCGGTTTGCTGCACCATGCGGGTCGCTTTTTCGGAGGCCGTGTCCACGGCGATGGTCGCCTTTTCTTCGGCCGTCTCCCGGATGGTGGTGGCCTCTTCGTCCGCGTATGCGCGAATCCGGCGGGCCTCGATCTCGGCCTGCTTGATCACGCTTTCTTTCTGACGAATGATCGCCTGAGACTCGTTCATCTCGTCTGGAAGATCGCTGCGGATCTCCTTGATGAGAGCGTTGAACCGCTCAAGGTTGACCAACGTCCGCGATGTGGCCGGTACGCGGCCGCTTGCGACGAGTGACTCTAGCTCTTCCAGGCGTTGTTCCAAAGACATTTGCTGCCCCCTGTTTCGCCCTGTCGGGTGCGCTTGGCCGCGTTCCCGGGCGCTGCTGCCGTTAACCGGCCTTGCTGGTTGTTTATTCCCTGTCGTTTATCCCTCAGTCTCATTCAGGCGGTCTCGTTCAGACGGTCTCATTCAGGCGTTGCTTGATTCGGGCGGCCACAGCCGCCGACACGTGCTGCGGGACGAAGGCGTCTATCTCCGCTCCCAGCACCGCGATCTCTTTCACGCGGCTTGAGCTGACGAACTGGTGATCGAGGCTGCTCATGAGGCAGACCGTCTCGACATTCGGTTGCATCGCCCGGTTCATCAGTGCCATTTCACGTTCGTATTCGTAGTCGGCGCCGATACGCAGGCCCCGGACCAGGACAAGTGCGCCGATGCTTGCCGCGTACCTCACGGTCAACCCCGAGTACGCCGCGATCTCAACCTCCGGGAGGTCTGACAGAGCCTCCCGGAACAGGCCCACACGCTCCTCTGTGCTGAACATCAACGACTTCTGAGGCAGGTCGTAGACCCCCACTATCACTTCATCGAAAAGCTCCACAGACCGCCGGACGATGTCCAGGTGTCCCTCCGTGACCGGATCAAAAGTCCCGGCATAGAGCGCTTTGACACGGGTGTTCGCGATGTCTGATTTCCTTAGAGTCTCGCCTGTCGTTTCGGGTCGTCCCCGGAACGGGGGCCTGCGGTTATATCCGGTCTATCCCCTGACGCTTCCCCTGATCCTTCTAGGGGGCGTTCATCAGCCGGTAGGTGGATACGGCGGTGTCTCCGTAGCGCCGGCTATCTGTCCTTTCAAGGCGGCCGTACCGGTCCTCAAGCCCGGTCCTGGACGAGTGCTCGGCGAAGATCGTGACCCCCGGGTTGAGAGCGTCCCTCTCGTCCAGGTTGCCGATCACCTCGGCGAACGGATCGTCCCGGTATGGCGGGTCGATGAACACAAGATCGAACCGGTTCGTGAGCATCTTGGTAATCCGTTCGCATCGGCCCCTTCGCACCGTTACAAGATCGCCGAACCCGAACTGGCTCGCTGCCTCTGTTATGTCCCTGCAACGCCTTTCGTTTTGCTCGACGAACTCGGCGCTTTCCGCGCCCCTGCTGAGCGCTTCAAGGCCCATCGCCCCTGTGCCCGCGTACAGATCGAGCACCCTGATCCCCTCCAGTCCGCCCGGCCCGAGCATCGAGAAGATAGCCAGCCGGACCCGTGAAGAGGTCGGACGAAGCCCGGTGCTTCCCCGGCCACGCCCGCGCCGTCCTCTGGATGTTCGGGCGGATGTTCGGGTAACCCTTCGGCCGCCGGCGCTTCCACCGCCGATCCGCATGGGAGCCTCCGGCAGTGCTGAACGGCTGACAAAGGGAGCGCTACCCGCCTGAACTGACGGGACACTGATTATCGAAATCCAGCCCGCTGTACCGCTACGCAAACGTAATGCGCGTTTGGCCCGGTTTACACGCCAGCGTGTCCCCGCCACGATCGTTCACGCACGGACGCGTCGCTGAAAAACAGGGTCAGCCGGGTGGTTGTTAAGTGTTCCGGGCGCCGTGTGATAATGGTCAGATTCCCAACCAACCCACGGGGCTTACAGTCCCGTCCCGCGCCAGCGCGGTGACGTTTTCCCGCCGCGGAGGCCGCTCCGAATGCCCGGTCCAGAAGAGTCAACCGACCGCCCCGTTTCCGAAGCGCGCATCATCCAGGCGCGTATGGACAAACTTGATCGCCTGCGCGCCCGCGGCATCGATCCGTACCCGGCCCGGTTCAAGCCGACCGCCACAAGTGCGGAGGCGCGAATCGCCCTGGACGCCGCCGAGAAGGAACAGGGTGAGGGAGCCAGGTCTGGCCAGTTGACGCTCGCCGGCCGGATGATGGCCCGCCGTGGGATGGGCAAGGCGACGTTCATCGATCTGCGGGATGCGGCCGGGCAGATCCAGCTACACCTGCGCCGGGATGTGCTGGAAGACCAGTACGAGCTTCTCGACGATCTTGATCTCGGAGACTTTATCGGCGTCGAGGGACCGGTCTTCCGGACGCGCAGGGGGGAGCCGAGTATCGAGGTCCGGTCGCTTATGCTGCTAACGAAGGCGACCCGGCCTCTGCCGGACAAGTGGGCCGGTCTCAAGGACACCGAGAAGCGCTACCGGCAGCGTTATCTTGACCTGATCTCCAACGAGCGAGCCATCGAGATAGCGCGTATGCGCGCTGACATCGTGGCCTCCATGCGCTCGTTCATGCGCGGGCGCGGCTTTGTAGAGGTCGAGACCCCGATGCTTGTCACGGTCGCCGCCGGCGCCGCCGCCCGTCCTTTTGCCACCCACCACAACGCCCTTGACCGGGACCTGTATCTGCGAATCGCAACCGAGCTTCCGCTCAAGAAGTTGATCGTCGGCGGGTTCGATAAAGTGTGCGAGATCGGTCGTATCTTCCGGAACGAGGGGATAGACCTGGACCACAATCCGGAGTTTACGACCCTCGAAAGCTACGAGGCTTACGCCGACTACAACGACGTGATGGAGATGGTGGAACAGATGGTCTCCAGCATCGCTATGGACGTTACAGGCTCGATGATCGTTCCGTCCGGGGAGGAGGGCGGCGAACCGATAGACCTGACGCCGCCGTGGCCGCGACTGGACCTGCGGGCGGAGATCAAAGCGCGCTCAGGAATCGATTTCGTTGAGTGCAACGATGTCGAGTCGCTGTCGGAGGCGATGCGTGAGCGGGATATCCATGTCGACCCCGGTGCGAACTGGGGGCGGCTGCTGGACAAGGTGATCTCGGACCATGTGGAGCCGAACCTCGTGCAGCCGGCATTTCTCGTGGATTACCCGGTCGAGATGTCGCCGCTCGCCAAGCGCAAGCCCGGGCTGGACGGCATCGTGGAACGGTTTGAGGGGTTCGTGGGCGGGCACGAGTTGTGCAACGCATTCACGGAACTGAACGACCCGGTCGATCAGCGCGAGCGCTTCGAGGAGCAGGAGCGTCTGCGGCGCGCTCACGGCGACGACGAGATGGACCGGCTGGATGAGGACTTTCTCGTGGCCGTCGAACACGGCATGCCGCCCACCGGCGGGCTGGGGCTGGGCGTGGATCGGCTCGTGATGCTGATCTCCGGTGAGCGTTCGATTCGTGAGGTGATCTTATTCCCGCAGCTCAGGTAACTGGCCGGGACGCGAATATCTCTGACCGGCCCCGGGATCGTGGCGATTGGGCCCGGAACTTCTCAACAGCGCACCGGACGGGGCAATGCTTTCAATCGAACAGATAGTTAACGACCCCGGGTTTGTCCGGCAGAAGCTTGCCGACCGCGGCGAGACGCCGCCGATCGAGCAGATCATCGAGCTGGACACCGGCCGTCGCGCGCTTGTTCACGACGGCGACGTGCTGCGTGCTAAGCGGAACGATGTGAGCCGGGGCATCGGCAAGTCGGGCGGCAAGCCTTCGCCCGAGCAGATCGCCGAGATGCGGTCCGTCGGAGATCAGATCAAGGCGATAGAGGCGCAGCAGGACGAGGTTCAGCAAGAACTGCACGATCTGCTGATTGTCCTGCCAAACCTGCCACGGGACGATGTGCCGGTCGGTCCGGATGAGGACTCGAACGTCATCGTACGTGAGGGTCCGGCACCAACGGACCGGGATTTTGAAGTGGAGCCGAACTGGGATTTCGCCGACCGCACCGGGATTTTTGACCTTGCGGCCGGGGCGAAGATGTCCGGGGCGCGATTTTATGTCCTGAAGGGCAAGGGCTCGGCGCTCCAGCGGGCGCTGTCCAACTGGATGCTGGACGTGCACACGCGCGAGCATGGTTACATCGAGATAGCGCCCCCTTACATGGTCCGCTCCGAGGCGATGACGGCGTCAGGGAATCTTCCGAAGTTCGCCGACAATCTTTTCCATGATGACGAGGATGATCTCTGGTTGATCCCTACGGCAGAGGTGGCGCTTAACTTTCTGCACTCGGGCGAGATTATCGAGCAAAAGGAACTGCCGCTCAAATACGTATCACACACGCCGTGTTTCCGCAGGGAACGCACAGCGGCGGGCCGGGATACGCGCGGCATCAAGCGCGTGCATCAGTTTGAAAAAGTGGAGATGTTCCAGTTCGTTGACCCGGAAAAGTCCGGGGGCGTGCTGGATTCGATGATCGATGATGCGGTGGTTCTGTGCGAGCGGCTCGGGTTGCCATGGCGGCTGCTGGCGCTGGCGACCGGGGACATCAGTTTCCAGTCAGCCCAGACCTTTGACCTTGAGGTGTGGGCGCCGGGGTCGCAGGAGTGGCTGGAGGTTAGCTCGCTCTCGGATTGCACCGACTTCCAGGCCCGTCGCTCCAACACGCGTTACAGGCCAGAGGGGGATGCCCGGCCGCGCTTCGTTCACTCGCTGAACGGTTCCGGGCTGGCGCTGCCGCGTATGGTGATCGCGATACTGGAGAACTTCCAGCAGTCGGACGGTACGGTGACGATCCCGGAGGTGCTGCGCCCGTACACGGGGTTCGACTCGATCGGTTGAAGCCGGGCGTGTCCGCAGCGAGGTCTTTTTCTAACGGTCGTTCCCGTACGGGTGGGAAGCCAGAAGGTGCTTTCTTTTTCGCGGCCGTCAGTCGGCGGCCGCGTGGACTCCGGTGCGGGGCGTGTTTGTCACCGACGCGCGGGGCTGTGCGTTATTCCCGTCCGGCCCGGAATATCTGGCCCGGAATAACTGGCCCGAAGGGCGAGGCGCGGCCGGACCATCAGGCAATGCCGCGGTTCGCTCGGATGTAAGCCCCGGACACGTTGGAGCGCGGATCACGCGGGCCGGTTGAAGGTCTCCATCGCTCGATCCAGGCCCTCGCGCTGGATCATCTCGATAGCGTCGGCGGCACGTTTCACGGCGTCCTCCACGAGCTTGCGCTCGTCGGGGCGAAACCGTCCCAGGACGTGTTGGATCGGGTCCATGCCGGGCGGCGGCCTGCCGACCCCTATTCGCAGCCGGGGGAACTCGTCTGTGCCCGTCGCCTGCCGAATGGACTTGAGGCCGTTGTGGCCGCCCGAGCTTCCACCCGCGCGCAGCCGAAGGCGGCCGATTTTCAGGTCCATGTCGTCGACGATAACCAGCAGCCGTTCCGGGTCCGCATTGAACTTACGGAGCACGTTACGCACCGACTTGCCGCTCTCGTTTACGTAGGTGACCGGCCGGGCAAGCACCACCGGCGCGTCCCCAATCTCGGTCTCTGCGAGCTCGGTGTCGCGTACACGGTTTTCCAGGCGGGCTCCGGCGCGCTGAGCGAGCTCATCCACGCACATCGCACCGACGTTGTGGCGGGTGCCGCGATACTTCGCCCCGGGATTGGCAAGCCCGAAAACGATCAGCGGCTTACGGGAGCTGGCTTCTTCCAGCCGGTTCCGCTCATCGCTCCGCAACAGCCGGAACGGGTCAAGAAACTTCCTTAGGACCAATAGTTAATCCTGTGAATCAGATACCGCGAGGAACTCGCGGAGAAAATCGATGACATCTCTGCTGAGATGATCCGAGAGGGCAGACAGGTCTGCCGCGTCACGAACTCTCAGCAACTTCGCCAGCCGCTCCGGTTGGTCGCCAGACAGCGCTTCCCGGACTGCGACGGAACTCAGACGTCGATTGTATGACCGTAACACCGACTCCAGCTCGAACAAAAATCCATCTATATCCTGCCGTTCGGACGGGGAACTCAGGGTAACGCCGCAGGCCTCGCAGTACGGCTGCGCGATGAGTGGCACGTCATGCTCAAGGTTGTCGCACGGTTCCAGGCTGACCGCCAGCTCCTCGTAGCGCTGCGTCAGGTCGCTGTCTTGCGGCGGTCCGAGCTCCGGCAATTGAGAGAACCCTTCGACCGCGGCAAGTTGGACGATGGCGCGTGCCATCTTTCGCTGCAGCTCCTCGTCGAACGCCCGCCGATTCGCATGCATTCCCAGGTATGCGCGCCGGTAGTCGGTTCGCCAGCGATCGAAGTCTGATCGAAGCGCCGGCCAGACGCCGGTGACATCGTCGAGCAGCCCGGCGCTGAAGCGTGCGCGCAATGTCCGCGCCTCCAACTCCAGGTCCCGATGCTCACCGCCGAACTCGGCGGCGTTGAGGAACGCCGTTGACCGCTCGATCTCCCGGGCGTGCGCCGCCAGCTCCCGCGCTCGGTTTTCACGCGTGATCGCCAGCCTGAAATCCCGGGCGTTCCCAAACGCGCCGCGAGCAAGCGCGACGAATTCCGGCCACGACTCGGCGCCCAGAACCTCTGCCAGCCGGTCCAGCTCCCAGCCGGATTCCACACTGAGCGTGCGCTCCAGGCGGGCGACCACCATCGCCGTCAACGAGACACGTGACTCGGAAGAGCGCAACGCGTCCATGAACTCGTCAACGGGAAGCTCCCCGGCCGGAAGTTCGTCGACCGGGAATGCGTCGGCCGGCAACCCCTCGCGCCGGGGCTCTTCAGCCGATGCCTGGCCGTCAGCGTCCGGCACGTAAACAGCGGCCGGGTAGATTACGGTCAGGTATGGGAGCGCTGCGTTCCAGTCGTCCGCCACAACGGAGCGCACCTCGGACAGCCGTTGCAGCAGGCGAGGCTCCCAGGGTGTGTCGGGGAGGGTGTCGCGATTGATGCGCTCCAGGCGCTCGGGAACCGGGGTTACGCGCTCTGGGCGCTCCGGAACGCCGTCGCCGGTTGCTGTGGTCAGCACCGCCTCAGCGCCGCGGCGTTGGAGGTAGTCGACCAGATAGAGCGCGCCCAGTTCTGGCGGAATCCTCAGGGTGATTGTGACCAGCGAGCGCACCGCCGATCCGGTCGCCGTTCCATCGGCCTCGAGAAGCGCATCCAGCCCGGACTCGAAACGCCCGGTCATATCGGATATCGCGCCGGCCAGGCCGAGCGATTCGGCGACTGCGCCGGCAAGCCGGCCTGACTCCCCGGACAACTCACCGGCTCGTCCGGCTACCAGGTCAAAAATGCTGGCCACCAACTCCTCTGTCAGCGGTTCGGTGGACCGCGCCAAATCTCCCACCGCATCCCGTTCGATCAGCCACCTGCCCAGCAGATCGATCCACGCGTCCGGTCCGGCCCGTTCGAGCGTCGGGAGCAGGGCCGTCAGGTCCGGGCTGTTTCCACGGGCGATCACGGCGCCGTCGGCCCATCTTCGGCCCATCGAGTCGGCCGCGATCGACGCCAGCTCTCCTTCTCGTGCCTCGATCGCCAGCGCCAGGCGGCTCAGGCCGGGGTCGCCCGACACCGCGTATCCCGCACGTGTCTCGCGAAGCGCGGCAGCTTCTTCCGCCACCGGCCGCAGCTCCGGAGGGGC
>JADFRU010000063.1:0-7724 GCA_022561115.1 Chloroflexota bacterium
TCACGATACCGGACGCACCGTTACCACCAGCCGTCGCACTCTGAATACCGAGCGCGTTTGCCGGAACCGAGACCAGCAAGATGTCGTCCGTCACCAGGCCATCACCGTCCGCGTCGACGATCGGGCTATCGCCAGCCGGCAAGATGATGGTGTGAGTGTCACCAATGGTAGGCGTGGCAATGAATACAGGGGCACCGTCACCGGCGGTGAAAGCCAACGTCTTACCAACAGCTTCGTTCACGTCTGCGTCTTCGACGAAGATCGTGATGCGGTTGGCGTTGTTATCAAGGGTACCGGCAATCGTCGATTGCGCGACTCCGGTTGCGTCATTCACTTCCACAAATGTGGAGTAAATGGATTTACCGGACCCGGCAAACGTGTAGCCGGACATCGGCGTGGGGTCGTTCGTCAGATTCGACCACTCGTTAGCCACGTAGACCTTGGCGTCTACGTCAGCCCGCGCAGTCGAGCCTGAGGACGTCAGGCCCACAAACCCCACAACCAGCAGCACGAAGACTGCCAGAGCGGTTATCAATTTCACCGAAAGTTTCACGTTCCTTGTCCCCCTATGACTTTCGCGTCTCTGACCACCGCTGGCAGCATTGCCTGCCTGTGGGTCTAAGCCTCGCCGTAATCCCAAGATGAATACTTTCCCTTCACAGGATTGCTCCGCCTTAGTTTTGACGGCGCCGGCCCGTGTTACGTCCCAATTACTTCACATGGAAAACGCGCACACATACGCGCAGACTCCCGGGACTGGAGCCGAGCAGATGGATTCTTACACTCCGGTCAAGAGGCTGTCAAGAAGCTGAAAGCGCGCCAAACGGGGCGATTCCCACGGTTTCCTGATCTCTTATCCGGTAACGGATGAATCTTGCTGCCTGACACCAGGCACGGTCGTCTTGGCGGCAGGGAGAATACGTGTGCGGCCAGATCAGTGTCAACGACTTTTCGGACACGTAAATCGCACTTTTGGCGCATGTTTGCGACTATTGGGGCAACTCAAACGTGAGTCCCCGGACGCGGCGAGGCCGCCGTGTCCATAAGACAGCGGCGACCTCACCATTTTTTGCAGTCCCCCGGTTTTCAAGAAAGGGGAAACCCCCTCCCCGGCGCGCTTACCCCACCTTGTTGATGCCCGCCAGGAACTCCTTGTTGTCCTTGGTTTTAGCCATGTGCTCTATCACCCGCTCGGTACCAACGGTGTTGTCACCACCGGAATCAGCGGCAATGATCGATACCATGCGGCGCAGGAGCCATATCTGGCGCAGGTCCTGCTCGGACAGGAGCAACTCCTCGTGGCGTGTGCCGCTGCGCTGGATGTCTATCGCCGGGTAGACACGGCGCTCGGCAAGCACACGGCTCAGGTGAAGCTCCATGTTGCCGGTGCCCTTGAACTCCTCGTAAATCAGGTCATCCAACCGGCTCCCGGTGTCAACCAGACAGGTCGCCAGGATGGTCAGGCTTCCGCCCTCATCGCAATTCCTGGCTGCGCCAAAGAAGCCCTTCGGCGGATAAAGCGCAACCGGGTCCATGCCGCCGGACAAGGTCTTGCCGCTGCTCGGAACGGAGAGGTTGTACGCACGTGCCAGCCGCGTGAGACTGTCCACCAGTATCACGACGTCCTCACCGGCTTCAACCAGGCGCTTGGCCCGGGCGAGCGCGGCTTCTGCCGCCCGCGTGTGGTCCTTTGGCGGCTCGTCAAAGGTAGAGCTGAACACCTCGCCCTCGATCGACCGCCGCATGTCCGTGACCTCTTCCGGCCGTTCGCCGACCAGGGCCACGATGAGGCTGATGCCCGGGTTGTTGGCGATAATGCCTTCCGCGATCTGCTTCAGAAGAATCGTCTTGCCGGCCTTCGGCGGCGCGACGATCAACCCGCGCTGCCCTTTGCCGATGGGGGCGACCATGTCAATAAGCCGGGTCGCCATGTTCTTGGACGTGGTCTCAAGTTTGATGATCTCGTCCGGGAAGATCGGGGTGAGTGACTCAAACTTCTTCCGGTCGCGTGTCGATTCCGGGTCCTGCCCGTTCACAACCTCCACCCGGATCAGGGCGTAGTACCGCTCGCCTTCCTTGGGCGCTCTAACCTCGCCCGCAACCTGGTCTCCGGGCCTCAGGCCAAAACGCCGCACCTGCGCCGGTGACACGTAGACCTCTGTGTCTGATTCCGTGGCGCTGCCGGTCGGCGGACGGAGGAAGCCGTGGCCGTCTCCGCTGACCTCAAGGATTCCCATGCCCAGGAGCAGGTCCGCTTCCTCGGCATGCCGGGCAAGTATCTGGAGTACCAGGTCGGATCGCTTCCGCGGGATCCCGTTCTTGAGGCTGAGTTCAAGCGCCCGGGAGCGAAGCTCGTCCATCGACATCGCACCGACGTTGCCGAGTTGGGAACCGCCCTCGTCGTACTGGACGTCCTGCGGCAGTCCCGCAGGCGCCCCGCGGCCGCGGCCGTTTGATCTCCGTCCCCGATGCGATGATCGGCGACGCCGGCTGCGAGTCTGGCTCTGAGTAGTCAGCGGATTTCCTCCAGGTTGCGCCTCATTTGAGACGAAGGTTTGGGACGCTGAACGCGTCATGTGTGGCCCGGGCCCGTGCGGCAGCTGACCGGAGGGCGGGCGCAATGCCAGCCAGCCCGGCGCCTGCGTTGCGCTGGCTGCGGGGTAATCGGTTAGTAAAGTGTGGGGACGGAGTCTGTCTGGAGTCTTTCTCCGGAGTGCCGGCCTATCCATACAGGCCGGCGCCGTGTATCCGTCAGGAAGCCTTTGCGGACTATCTGCCTCTGGACCGGACCGCTCGATGCTGTTCACCGAGGTCCGCGACGCCGTGGTGGCGTTTCGATGCGGACAAGTGCCGGGAGGTGCCCGTAGGGCGGGGAGGCCGGAAGTCCCGGCCCATCACGCCTCACCGCTGCAAGATCACGCGGCAGACGCTTGCCGCGACTATAGCACAAGGTTCATAAGGTCCTCTACGTAGAAATCCCCAATCGAGCGACCTCCCCCGTCGAGGACGACGCATCATCCGCCGGTGAATCTTCCAGCGGCATGGCGTGCTGCGCGCCCTCGCGCAGGGTATCCACCGCCGCCCCGACAAACTCCCGGAACAGCGGGTGCGGCCGGTCAGGCCGGGATGCGAACTCGGGATGGAACTGCGTCCCGAGCATGAACGGGTGGTCTTTCACCTCGCTGATTTCAACCAGCGAGCCGTCCGGGGCCGTACCGCTTGATACCAGGCCAGCCTCGTCCAGTTGGTCCCGATAGTCGTTATTCAGTTCATAACGATGCCGGTGCCGTTCATTGACCAGATCGCAGGCATACGCCTTCGCTGCGAGGGTTCCCGGTTTCAGGGTGCACGGGTACAACCCCAGCCGCATCGTGCCACCCGTGCCGCCCAGGTCCTTCTGTCCGGGAAGGAAGGCGATCACCTGGTTCTCGGAGTTGGGGTCAAACTCGGAAGAGTTCGCGTCTTCCAGTCCAAGAACAAACCTTGCGTACTCGATCACCATCACCTGCATGCCAAGGCAAAGACCCAGGTAAGGGATCCTGCGCTCGCGGGCGTAGTGCGCTGCGGCGATCATGCCCTCTACCCCACGTTCCCCGAATCCGCCCGGCACAACAATCCCGGAGACACGGTTGAGAATCTGGTCCGCCCCCTGCTCCTCTATGTCCTCCGCCTTGATCCATTCAATCTCGACTTCACAGTTCTTGGCGAGTCCCGCATGCCGGAGCGCTTCGATAACCGAGAGATAGGAGTCCGGTAGCTCAACGTACTTGCCGACGATAGCAACGCGCACAGTGCCTTTTGGTTCCCGAAGTTTTTCCACCATGTCCGCCCATGCCGACAGGTCCGGTCTCTTTGTGATCCCCAGCCGCTCGGCAAGGAAGTCTCCGAATCCCTGCTCCTCCAGGCGAAGCGGAACCGCGTAAACCGTGTCCAGTGTTTCCAGCCCTATCACGGCCTCTACCGGCACATCGCAGTAAAGCGATATTTTTTCGCGCAGGCCAACGTTTACCTCGCGGTCACTACGGCAGATGATGGCGTCAGGCTGGATTCCGATGCCCCGGAGCGCCTGCACGCTGTGTTGCGTCGGCTTGGTCTTCAGCTCGCCTGTCGATCCGAGGTACGGCAAGAGAGTGAGATGAACGTAAGTGGCGTTGTCCCGCCCCACATCGTTGCGAATCTGCCGGATAGCCTCGAGAAACGGCAGTCCCTCGATGTCGCCAACAGTGCCGCCGACTTCGACGACGACAACCTCCGCCCCGGTCTCGTCCGCAAGCTGGTGAATCCGCTCTTTAATCAGGTTGGTGACATGGGGGACCGTTTGAATCGTCCCGCCCAGGTAGCGCCCGTTGCGCTCCCGGGAGATCACGTCCGAGTAGATCTGCCCTGCGGTCACGTTTGACACAGCGGTAAGTTCCAGGTCAATAAACCGCTCGTAATGACCCAGGTCAAGGTCGGTCTCAGACCCATCGCCGGTCACGTACACCTCGCCGTGCTGGTAAGGAGACATCGTCCCCGGGTCCACGTTCAGGTACGGGTCCAGCTTCATCACCCCGATACTGACGCCGCGGCTCTTGAGCATTCTTCCGATCGATGCGACAACGATGCCCTTGCCAAGAGAACTCACGACGCCGCCAGTGACGAACACGAACTGGGTCATTGTCGTACCTCCTTGGACAAAGAAAAAACGATTCGGGGAGAAACGAATGGTGATGAACGAACCGGTAAGGACGTGTCGTCCCGGATCGTCCCGGACACACGGGGACGCTGGAGCGACGTTTGGTCCGGGAGGAGCCGCCTGGTTGCGGGTCTCAACCCGGGGTGCAAATCGACCGTAGCCGAGTCACGTTCCCGAAGGCCGCGATGGGCGGCTGAGCCGGGGGGTAGCCGCAGGGCCGGGAGGACCGGCAATACACAAACGAAGTTGCGAACTCTGCGACTGATTGGGGAGTTTCCTCATACTGGAGCCAACAGGCTCCGAACTCATTAAACCGAGGTTACCAGACGACCGTCCGTCCGGCGAGTGTCAAGGTCAGCCGCCAACCACCGTCAGGGGGCCTCGGCGCTGCGCGAGTATTCAGGCAGACAACGGCCATCCACCGCACAAAAACCGCCCAGTTTTCCGGTTCGCCCTCGTAATCCGGGCAATCCGGCCCCAAACCTGTACCGGAGCTTCCATATGAAGATCACCGATATCAAAGTTTTTCCCGTTCAGGTGGGTAACCACAACCAGTTCCTGGTGAAAGTTGAGACCGATGAGGGAATCTACGGCTGGGGCGAGGCCGGGTTGTCGGGTCACGAGCGAGCGGTGCGCGGTGTCGTTGAATACTTCAAGGAGTTCCTCGTCGGAAGCGACCCCATGGCCCGCGGGGCCCTCTGGCAGCGCATGTACCGCGGGCAGTATTTTGAGGGCAACCTGCTCCTGACGGCGGGGATCTCGGCGATCGACATTGCGCTGTATGACATCACCGGAAAGGCGCTCGGAGTGCCCGTCTACCAGTTGCTCGGCGGGAAGCAGCGTGACTACGTGCCCGCCTTCGCGACGGTCACCGCCCCGGACGGCCCACAACTCGTTGAAGACTGCCAGATGCTGGTGGAGAAGGGCTGGACGGTGATCCGCCGGAATCTCCCCTTGATGCCTGACGGCTCCGGCTCCGTTGGGGGCGATCTGTACGAGCCACGGGAATCGCTTGCCAGTACCGCCGTGTGGCTGACGAAAGTGCGCGAGGCCATCGGCCCTGCACCGGTCCTCGGGATTGATGTCCACCACCGGTTTTCGGTCGCCGAGGCGGCATCGTTCGCCCAGCGCATGCCGGCCGGCACGCTCGACTTCCTGGAGGAGCCGATCCGTGCGGAGTCGCCTGAAGCCTACGAATCGCTGAGGACCATGACCGACATTCCGTTCGCCATCGGTGAAGAGTTCGACTCCAAGTGGACCTTCCTCCCGTTCATCGAGCGCGGCCTCGCCAACTTCATCCGCCTGGACATCTGCAACGTTGGCGGCTTCACGGAGGCGCTCAAGATCGCGGGATGGGCTGAGGCGCACTACATAGACCTGATGCCGCACAACCCGCTGGGGCCGATCTGTACCGCGGCGAGCGTCCACCTCGGCGCAGCCGTCACGAACTTTGCATGGCTGGAGTGCAGGAACTCGCCCACCGAGAACCTGGGACGGGACGATCGCGAACTGTTCCCCCGGTTGCTTGAGCTGGAAGGCTCACGCTACCCGGTGCCCGACGGCCCCGGGCTGGGGATTGACGTGGACGAGAAGGTGGCCGCCGAACGCGGCAGCAGCCCCCCGCAATTCAACCACCTGCACCGGCGGGATGGCTCGTACACAAACTGGTAGACGCGGCGGCGTCCAATGGTATGTTTACCGCCCTGAATATTCCTGTTCATCATCCCCGGAACATTGGAGCAGCCCATGACCAGATTGGACCTGACCGGGAAAAAGGGCGTCGTGTTCGGGGTCGCCAATGCGCGATCTATCGCGTGGGCCATCTCGGAGGCGCTGGCGGATGCGGGCGCTGAACTTGCGTTCACGTACCAGACCGAACGGCTCTTTGAGCCCGTAACCAAGGCCATATCGGCGCTCGGCGATCCCTGCCTTGTTCAGTGCGACGCGACCGAACCGGCCCAGGTTGAGGCGGCGTACGAAACGATGGTCGGCGCGCTGGGCGGGCTGGACTTCGTTGTGCACTCGATCGCGTACGCAGAAAGAGACGACCTGGGCGGCGATTTCTCTAAAACCAGCCTCGCCGGATTCAGAACGGCGCTCGACGTCAGCGCATTCACCCTGATCCCGGTAACAGCGCTGGCCGTCCCTCACATGGGAGAGAAAGGCGGCTCGATCGTAACCCTGACCTTCAACGCCTCGGAAAAGGTGTACCCCGGCTACAACGTCATGGGCACCGCAAAGGCGGCTCTGGAGAACGAGGTCCGCCAGCTAGCCGCCGAGTTCGGCCCGAAGTCCGTCCGCGTCAACGCCGTGTCCGCCGGGCCCCTCGCGACACTCGCAGCGCGCAGTCTCCCGGGGTTCAACTTGATGCGCCGGGCGCACGCCGACCGCGCACCGCTCGGACGCAATATCACCCACGTTGAGGTCGCAGACGCAGCGGTCTTTCTGCTCAGCGATCTCGCCTCAGGGATCACGGGCCATGTGCTGCCGGTCGACGGCGGCTACGGGATCATGGGTATCTAAATCTGACAACCGGGCCCGCTCAACGCGGTTCCCATCGCCAAAAGAATTCAACGGAAAGAACTCAAAGGAGACGATATTGGCCAAGCCGATTTCCCCGCTGACCGACGCGGAACTGGACGCAATTCGCCAGCTCGACACGCCGACAATCTCCAACGCGCTGGAACTGATAGATGGGCTGCGACCCTGGACTGACGGCTTCACGAGGCCAGATATCGTGTGCCGATTCCCGGAATTCAAGACCGTCGTCGGCTACGCCGTGACCGTCGAGATCGCTGCGGCCGTGCCGGGACGCAAGTCTGTCCCACGCGCGAGCCTTTCACACTGCCACGCTGCTCGATAGTGGTGGTGTCCTGCTAGTGGGTGGTTCGGGCCCCCAGGGCGTGCTCTCGTCGGCTGAGGTCTTTGACCCCGAAAGCAATGCCTGGGCCGCGCCGACCGAAATGTCAGACCCCCGTTCATTCCACACGGCCACGCTGTTGAAGGACGGTAGGGTGCTGGTTACGGGAGGAATAAGCAGAACGGGGCC
>JADFRU010000064.1:0-7706 GCA_022561115.1 Chloroflexota bacterium
CCATGTCCAGGCCGGGCATCGCGCCCAGTCCGGCGTCTCCGCCGAGATTCGGCAGCGGCGCAGCCCCGGTTTGCGTGGGGGGAAGCGGCGCCGTGGAAACCACTTCCGTGGTCGTCTCGGATTCGGTCGTGTTCTGCGCCGGACGATCTCCCTGCGGAATACTGGTACCGGATTCCACCAGGTCCAGGACGTGTTCCCTGACGTCCAGCAGAGTTTGCTGAACCTGATTCTTCAGGAGGCTTAACTCCTCCTCAGCTACCCTGACCCGTGCTTCTACGTCATCTGCCACGGTACCCTCGTTTTATTGATTCCGGCCCGGCACCTTCCGGCCCCCAGGCCGCAAGATGATGAACCGCCTTATTTCAGAAACACCGGGACCAAACGGCCTCACGCCGTTGGTCTCGGAACTGTCCCGATCACCTCAAGGCAGATCGGGACGGTGGACTCGTCAGGACCCGTTTTTCGACTTGAACGGGTTGGTGAGATCAAGAATGTGTTCGCGTATGTCCAGAAGGCTCTGCTGGATCTGGTTCTTCACGAGCACGAGCTCTTCCTCGAGCACTCGAACCCTTGCTTCAGTGTCGTCTGACAATTGGACCTCTCCGTACCTGTGGGGGTGATCGCGGGCTTACGTTTTAAGCGCCCGCGATTACCTCATGTCCAGGATCGGCGTCAGCTCATCGGGCACAATCCTGGATATGCGCAGCACGTCCCCCGACTGCGTTTCGACTTCGATGGTGAATTCGTCTCCTGACACAAGCGGCCCGGGGCCGTTTCCACGGGGGGCAACAGCGCCGGGAGCGTCTATTGCGAGAAGATTGTCCCGGTCCAGGAGCCAGACCGAGAACTGGGCTTTTTCGTCCAGTTCCAGGATCATGTCGCCGTCAGAGAATCCCAGGAAATTGATGGTCCACGGCATGTCTTCAACGATCACGTCACCCACCCGGTACCGGACCGAAACACCGGAAATAACATCTACCGAGTCCGGGTCAATGCCGATCCCGTCCGCGCCGTAGTTCCCCGTCAGGTCTACGGGGTCCGCATCGGGCGCGCCAGCTATAACAAAGCTAACCTTGTAAAGAGTGGTCTCCCCGTCCGGGAGCGCGCCGGTGAATCCGACGACCCCGCCGCGCGCCTCCAGGCCGCTTGTGGCCTCTTCCAGGTCCGCATATACAGTGCCATCACCTCCACCAACACCTGCCGCGTAAAGCGTCGCGGCCAAGGTGGCGATGACTACGGCCCCGGCAGCGATCACGATCGCTGACTCGGTACCCGTTATCCCTCGTTGGAGGAACATGTGACGGCGCCTGAAAAGGCGGCCGAGGGGTCCAATCATCCTGTAACTCCCAGAAAGCCTAACTCCCGGATAGCCGTAATCGCCCCGCCCTTCTCCGTATATCGCGCTCGCGAAATGGACCGGGGATGGCTCCGACTACTCATCACACGGTATGGGCGGCAGTCTCGCTCGGACACCGGGAGCGCTCCAATACTCAACATCGTGATATCCGCAGTCCTCTTACCGACGCTCTGCCTCCCAATGGTGTGAGTGCTAGCCCCCACACCCCCCGGGCGGTGAACGCGTAGTGGCAGACCACGCGCGGATTCGCGTAACCGCCCGACTGTTCCAGCACTCACACAACTGACACGATTGGCTCAGTGCAATGACCCGCTCAGCTCAGGGGACGTTCAGATGACCGGTCCCTTGAACAGCCTGCCCTCTGCATAAGGGGCCGGAGAGCGGTAGGGCCCGGGTTGGCGGACCGGGGTCACAGAGAGGGGATCGGTAATCATGAAGAGTCATAACCAGAAGACTTCTGTCCTGATCGCGGACGATCACGAGCTACTCAGGGAGAGCCTGACATTGATCCTTGGACGGGAGCCGTCGATAGATATCGTCGGCGCTGTTTCGGACGGTCACGCGCTCTTGAAAGCGGTTGCGACGCTACAGCCGGCCGTCGTGATGATGGACCTGGCGCTGCCCCGGATAAACGGCATCGAGGCGTCACGGCGGATTCGCGAGGCGGTACCGGGCACGGGCGTGATCATCCTTTCAGCGCACGATCGCGCCGAGTACATGAAGGAGTTCCTCAAGGAGGACTCCGCGGGCAAGGCCTACCTGCTTAAAGAGTCCCTGAACTCAACCCGTGACCTTGTTCGCACCATTCATGACGTGGCGGTCGGCAGGACGGTACTGGACCCGGTGATGGTGTCGAAGCTCACCTCGGCCCCCAACGTGCAGGTCAATTCGTCTTTGAAGGGACTCACGAGCCGGGAGCTGCAGGTCCTGTCCCACATGGCGCAGGCCAACAGCAATCGCTCAATCGCCGAGATTCTCTACATCCAGCCCCGGACCGTTGAGCACCACATCAGCAGCATCCTCGCCAAGCTGGGTTTCGATGCAAACGGGGAACTCCACGGGCGTGTTCACGCCGTGTTGACCTACCTGGACGCCACCGGACAACTGCCCCTCAAGCGGCACGATCCAACCGCCCAGGTTGACGAGCACGCGATCGCAGCGTGAGGACCTGTCCAGCAACCCACAGCGGGTTACGCAGGACATAGATGAAACTTGAAACCGCCGTCCGGGAATACCGGGCGGCGGTTTTTCGCGCAGGCCGGTGGGAGATTTATAAAGGGTCCTGAAAATTCGCCGGGGCAGATGTCCCGGTAGCGGTAGCCGGAACCCCGCGGCGAGGACCAAATCCTGTCAGCGCCAGGAAGGTCCGTGTCGTTCAGCGGATGCCGCTGAATCCCATGAGGCCCGGAAACGTCATACCTTCCTGTGATTCGCCGTGAATCCAGCGCCTCCGGGCGGTCCCGGGGGCGGTGGCGACCATAGAATATCGGAATGATTTCGCTGCCAGTTCCACGCCCACGCCTGCTATTCGTGTCAGCCATCACGCTGTTGGTCGTACTTTTCGGCGCCGAATCTGACCGGGCGGCGGCGCACGGCGACGGCACCGAGATATTCCGTCAAACGAGCGGCCCGTACGTGATCGCCGTGCGAATTCTTCCGCTGCAACCGCTTGTGGGGCAACTCCACCTGACGGTCACTGTTGATCTTCTGGAGACCGGAGAGCCGGTCGAGGACGCCCGCGTTAGTGTGACCGGCCGTATCCGTAATGGCGAAGTCGAGGCGATATACAGCCCCGGCCTCAATCTCCCGACAGCGCGCCGGTTTTACGACTCGAACTTCGATATCGACGATGGCGGGATCTGGGATTTTGAGGTCAAGGTAACCGGGGACGCCGGCGAGGGTAGCGTGGTGACGCCGGTTTCGATCGCACGACGAGTCCGGGGTGAATCTCTCGGAATACCGGGGACGATGATGTTCATCCTGGTCAGCGGCGCCCTGCTGGGCGGCGGCGCCTGGGTCACCTACACGGCAAGGAAGAATCAACGGATTCGCCGTGAGCGCGCCGAACGAGCGCGCGGGGCCTGAGAGACGGCGCAAAGGTAGAACATCCCGCCCCATGCCGGGCGGAAGCACCTGGGGCGCAGTTACACGAGCAGCCGGCGACGCAGGAGATGGGTGGCGACCGGGTAGAACACGAGCGCCGCAACGATCAGGTACAGCAATGACCAGAGCAGTCCCATGTGGAGATCGCCCGCGGCCAGGGCGCGCGCTATCCGTACCGGGTGCGTGAGCGGAAGCGACCAGGCGATCGGTTGAACCCAGCCCGGCAGCGTGCCTATCGGGAAGAAGGTCCCGCTGAAGAAGAACAGCGGGGTGCCGACCATCGTGAACACCAGGGTCAGCATGTGTGTGCTTGGCGCTATCGCGGCTGCGATCAACCCGAACCCGCCGAACATGAACCCGGTCAACAGTCCGATTCCAAGGATGCCGATGGCCCACGGTGATTCGACGAGGCCGATAGCCGTCGCAAACGCCAGAACTGCGGCCGTCGTCATCAAGGCGCGCGTCGCGCCCCACGTGATCTCCCCCAGCGCCAGCTCGCGCATCGAGACCGGCGCGGCGAGGATACTGTCGTAAATGCGGTTGGTCTGCAGCCGCCGGAACGCCCCCCATGAACACTCGAACAGCGCGTGCCACATGGCGTTGCCGACGATGATTCCCGGCGCTACAAACACGGCGTACCTGACCCCACCGCCGTCTAGCTCCACTTCACCGACGAGCTTGCCTATCCCGAAAGCCACCGCCGCCAGGATGAAGACGGGCTCCAGCAAAATACCCGTCATCTCGATCATCCAGCCGCCCTTGAAGGCCGTGTAATGCCGCAGCCAGACCCCGGCGACCCCGCGAAATCTGAAGTCGAACCTCCCGGGATCACGTCGCACCGCCAGAGAATCATTCATCCCGCAACCCCTTCCCCGTGAGCGACAGAAACACGTCTTCCAGGTTGGCGGCGCGGTACGAGACCCGTGCCCCCGAGATGCCCGACAGGTCAGCACGGCGTCCGTTCGACCCGCGTACCACGAAGATAGCGCCTACCTGGCTTGCCGCGTAACCGGCCTCCAGCAGCTGGCGCTGCACGTTATCGCGTTGCCCGTCGTCCGGCCGTACCTGCGCGACCTCTGCGCCGCCGCCGCTCCGGATTAGCTCGTCCGGGGTTCCTGCGCCAAGCACGCGTCCCTCATCCATAATCATGAGCCGATCACAGAGGATTGCCGCCTCTTCCATGTAATGCGTGGACATTACGACCGTGACTCCGGAGTTTTTGAGGATTGAGAGTTGCTCCCACACGCGGTTCCGGCTGCTCGGATCGAGACCGGTTGTGGGCTCGTCAAGGATGACCAGTCGCGGTCGTGACACAAACGCCCGGGCGATGGTGAGCCGCCGCCGCATACCGCCTGACAGGTCGTCTACAGAGTCAGCGCCGCGCCCGGCGAGATCAAAAAACTCCAGGACTTCATCGGCTCGGCGTCCCGCCGTCTCACGATCAAGCCCAAAGAAGAAGCCGTACACCGTGAGGTTGTCACGGACGCTGATGTCCGGGTCAAGCCCGTCATGCTGCGATACCACGCCGATCACGTCCCGGACCGAGCGCGGGTTGGCCGTCGCGTCGATACCGTCAATCTCAAGCTCGCCGGCGGTCACAGGGGAGAGTCCGCTCATCATCCGAAGCGTGCTGGTCTTGCCGGCGCCGTTAGGCCCGAGCATGCCGAAAGTCTCGCCGCGGCGGACCTCAAACGAGATCCCGTCCACCGCGGTTATGCCGCCGAACTTTTTGACGAGTCCGACGGCGCGCACCATCGGCTGGTTATCGGCAGTCTGATCAGCGGTCACGTCACATCCCAGGTGCGCGCTTTTACGGAGCGCGTGTTGAATTTCCAACGATTCTGTGGGTTTCCAGGGCAGGGAGAAATGGTATCGCGACGAGGCCGTCACCGGGTACCGTGTGGTGACAATTTCAACGCCGCTCCGAACGCCTCTTGACCTCGTATTCAAACGGATGCTAGGTTGACGGCATTCCACCCTGACTTCAGGGTACCGGACACGACCACGTAAAGGGGTGTCGCCATGGCTGAGGCAACCGGCCAGGTTTATGACTTTCAGGAAGGAACGCCCTCGCCGGGCGAACGCGGGCCGTCGACCGAAGCGGCGCCGTTCATCGCCCTGATAGAGCAACTGAAGACGCGCGTCCGCAGCGCCAAGATCAAGGACCACACGGAAGTCCTCGATGACCTCCAGGGCTGGATAGACCGAGCGTTACGCGGCGAAATGAATGTCGCGCGTGACGGTGAGGAGATCTCAAACACGCTCAACCAGAACGTGGATGAGATGATCGCCTCCCGGACGGTGCTGCGCCGGGTCGCGTCGCCGTTGGCCGGGCTTGGGATTCTCTACCTCGCGGTCGCCGGCCTTATGATCTGGACCGTCGCGGCAGACATCCTGTTCCTCGGCGCTTCGCTGAGCGTACCCCTGGCGGCGATCACCATGGGTATCGTCGGCAGTTCGTTCGTCGTCCTGATCCGGACGGTCACGTTCCAGTACCAGCAAACTGAACGCGGCGCGCTCCTGTTCACAGGACTGGCGAGGCCGCTGGTTGGCGGCGTCCTCGCACTGGGAGTCTTTGCGCTGTTCGGCTCCGGAATAATCTCGTTGCCGATCGTGTCAGACCAGGAAACCAGCACGTTTGTTGACTTCCTGGCCTTCCCGGGCACCGGTCCGGGGCTGGTCGTCGGCCAACTCGCGTTGTTCTCGTTCGCTTTCCTCGCGGGCCTGCTTGAGGGCTTCATCGTCCCATCAGCAGGACGTGCGGCGGGCCGGGTTTTCGGCCGGGACCGATAAACAACAACAATCCGGGGGTCTCGGTTTGTTCCGGGACTCTCGGCGTTCCTGAAACCGTTTACTACCGATAAAGACGAAAGGGGCCGGTCAAATGACCGGCCCCTTCTCTTTTAGCACTGGTCCCTTCCAGTTTTTGAGGAGCGATGGCTCCCGGCTGGCCTCGTCGCTTTGCTAAACTCTGAAGCCGGGCTTTCTTGCCTCCAATTTGCCGCCCACGCCGACCGGCGGGCGTTTCCGGAACGGACAAAACTTGAGCGAAGAACTGACCGCGGACGATGTCCGCCACATAGCCGCGTTGACCCGCCTCGGGCTATCCGCGGACGAAGTCGACTTAATGCGAGGACAGCTCTCTAGCATCCTTGGGATCTTCGAGTCGCTGCAGCAGATCGATACAGAGGGCGTCGAGCCGACCGATCACACGACGGAGGTTCGGAACGTGATGCGCGACGACCTGGCGCACGAGTCCCTCCCGCGTGAACAGATTCTCGATAACGCCCCGGATTCAGAAGCCGGGTACGTGAGAGTGCGGCCGATTCTTGGTTGATTCAGCTACGAACGGGGAGTTGACCGGGCTCACGGCGCACCAGGCGCAGGACCTGCTGGCTGCGGGCAAGGTGTCCTCACTTGAACTTACGGAAGCGGTCCTGGCGCGAGTCGATTTGATCGAGCCGCAGCTTCATAGCTACATCACCGTGACGCACGAGCGGGCGCTGGACGCGGCCCGCGCTGCCGACGACGCGCGCTCGGCCGGCGATGCCCCCAATGGGTCCGGCCCCCTGTCCGGAATCCCGGTGATGGTGAAGGACAACATGTCCACCGCGGGCGTGCCGACAACGGCGGGCTCACGAATTCTCGAGGGGTACATCCCCCCGTACGACGCCTTCGCTGTCCAGCAGCTTCGCTCCGGCGGGGCGGTGATCATCGGCAAGGGCAACCTGGACGAGTTCGCCATGGGCTCGTCTACCGAGCATTCCGCATTCGGGCGGACGCGCAACCCCTGGGACACGGAGCGGGTGCCGGGCGGGAGCAGCGGCGGACCGGCCGCAGGGGTGGCGGCGAGCGAGTGCTACGTATCGTTCGGATCGGACACCGGCGGCTCGATACGGCAGCCCGCCGCGCTCTGCGGTATCGTCGGCATGAAGCCGACTTACGGGCTGGTCAGCCGGTACGGCCTGATCGCATTCGGATCATCGCTGGACCAGATCGGCCCCTTTGCCCGCGACGTCCGCGACTGCGCAGACGCCCTGACGGTGATCGCCGGACACGATATACGCGACTCGACCTCGCTCGATCTGCCGGGCCAGGACTTTGCGAGCGCGCTCACGGGCGACATCTCCGGGATGCGGCTGGGCGTCCCGCGCGAGTACCTTGTGGAGGGGATGGAGCCCGGGGTCAAGGCGGCGTACGAGAAGTCGCTCGAGACGCTTGAGGGGCTGGGCGCGACGCTGGAAGA
>JADFRU010000065.1:0-7679 GCA_022561115.1 Chloroflexota bacterium
GACCGGCCGGGAGCGAAGCGCCCTGGTGAAAACGTGTCCGGAAAGTTGATTGGAGTCCGCATCGAAGATGAACGCCGATGCACAGTCACAGCGCTCGCCGGCCGGATTGCCACACGGGAGATCGCGGACATCTGATTCCTGAAATCGAGGGGCCACAGCGAGCGCATGCAGCGTCATCCTGAACTCGATTCAGGATCCGGCCGAGTACTGTGACCGGGCGATGCTGCTGAACATCCGGTTCTTCTCGTACGTGATGCTTATCGGTCCCGCGTGTTGTGTATCGGCGCAACCGGCGACCTCTGGCGAGGTGTACGTCGAATTAGAACGCGCTTTGTCCCGAATTCACATGGCGATACGGCTGCACGAAGCTGGTCTGGTTCGTGATGTACACGAAGCGATCCGCTAGGGTCGAAATAGGCGTCGGGGTTTGGTTTGGCGGATCCTGAATCAAGTTCAGGATGACCTCCATAAGGGCATCTGTCCAAAACGCGCCGACGCTACCCGGAATCGAATGAACCGCGATGCGCTGGCCGCCGCCCTGACCGCGGCGCAGGCGTCAGTCGGCGGATACTCCGGCGAACTCCAGCGACTCCAGAATCCGCTCTTCGGCAAGCCCGCAGAAAACGCTCAGCAGCCGATCTACCGCGACGCCCCACCCCATCTGTAGCGCTCGTTCCCGGGCGGCGCGTCCCATCAGTAACCGCAGGTGATCGTTTATCAGGAGTATCTCCAGCCGCTGAATGAACGCCGCCGGGCATCGTGAATGGATCAGATACCCGGTCTCGCCCTCGCGCACGATCGACGGCAGGCCGCCGACGCGTGACGCTACGACGGGGGTTCCGCACGCCATCGCTTCCAGTGCGGCCAGCCCGAAACTCTCGTAGTAGGAGGGGAATACACAGACGTCCGCCGCCGAGTAGTACAGCGGCAGCCGATCCTGCTTGACCGAGGGCATGAACATTACGCGGTCGCATATATTCAGCTTGCTCACGACCTGCTCAAGCCGTCGTCGTTCCGGGTCGTCTTCGGCGCCACCGATAACCAGCAGCGTTACGTCATCCTCCTCCTCCATCCCGGCGACGGCCTGGATCAGTATCTCGATCCCCTTGAGTCGCTCAACGCGCCCTGCGTACATCAGGATCTTGCCGTTCTCCGGCAACCCGAGCGACCGCCGCGCCGCTATCCGGTCGTGGGGGCGGAACAGCCGGGTGTCAACGCCCGGCGGGATGATCAGCACACGTTCTCTGTCTGCGCCGTAAAGCTCCGCGAGCAAGCCGCGCTCATGGGCGCTCCAGGCGATGATCCTGTCAGCGTTCCGGGCGATCTGGCGCTCTCCGGGCGCCCGTTGCGGTATCTCGATCTCGCCCGGGCGCGCCCGGCGTTTCACCTCGGCAAGCGTGTGGAAACTCGTCACATGCGGGAGTCGCCAGCGGTCAGCCAGGTCTTCTCCGACAAGTCCGGACAGCCAGTAATGGCTGACGATGATGTCGTACCCCGTGCCTTCAGCTTTGACGAAGTCGACGACCCGGTTCGTAAACTCGGGCAGGACCTCGTATGCGGCGTTCTTCTCGGGGCGGACCGGTCCCGCCTCTATGTGAATCACACGCGCTCCGGGCGCCAGTTCCAGCGTCTGCGGATCGGTCGGGTCGTGGGCCCGGGTGAACACGTCCACGACAACGCCGCGCGACGCCAGTTCACGCACCGTCTCAAGCACGTAAACGTTCATCCCGCCGGAGTCCTTCTCGCCGGCTCGTACCACGGGGCAACCGTGGACGGTCAGGACGGCGATTCGAAGCTCAGGACGCCGGTCAATTCCGGGTTCGTTATGGCCGGGTGACAACCAGGTTGTAGAGAGAACGGTCATGGGCTCCAAGATGGTATTTGTAGGGCTCATCGCCGCGCAGGAAGTCGAAGTATCGAATCCCGTTTTCGATGGCGAGCTTGATGCAAAAAGCGTGGTTGAGCAGTCCGACGCTGAGAGCGCGGTGCTCCGGGTCGTATCCGCTGTTGTAGGCGAGCTGGCTGTCGCCATGCACGAAACAGATTGATGTGGCGGTGCGCTTGCCGTTCACCTCAAGGAAATAGAGGCGGGAAATCCCTTCCGCTGCAAGATTGGTGACGACGGTCCGGAAGAACTCCTCCCGCCGGTCCGTCATGAACTCCGCCTTGTCTGGCGCGCTCATGCGGTGCAACCGGATGAAGTCGTCAAGATTTTCGGCGATATCCTCCGCGCTGGAGAACTCTACGTGATTGACCTCACCGGACCTTTCAAGGCGGCGCAGTTTTCTGCGCAACTCGTGGCGGTCCTTCTTGGACAACCCTGACACGTACTCATCCCAGGTTTCCGGGAGTTCGATCCCGGGTGACACATCTTCAAACGTCTCCGACACATGCCAACCGGCGGCGCGTGCGGCCTCCGGCACAGCCGTATAAGCGGCGGACCATTCAGGAACAGCGGTTAGCCTGATGGAACTCCATGAGTCCACCTGTGCCAGGTGCTCGAACAGGGAGCCGTAGAACGCAGAGTCTTCGATCCCGGAATGCAGGAAGTGGTGGTAATCCACCAGGTCAGACTCTCCGAGGAATGACACCTCGGTGCCACGGCGCATGAACGGCGCCAGGCCCTTCACGGTTCCATCCTGCCTGACGGTGAGCAGTTTCAGATCTGCGTCTCCGCCAAACATCTGCCACCACGTCTTCTGCCAGACCGTCGTCGCAAACGGCGACAAGCCCGGCGTCTCTGCAAGAAGCCTGTCCCAGTCTTCCCGGACGCTATCAAAGGTCTCGTTCCGGACCTCAAGATTACTCATAGCGCCGCGTCCCTGGCTCACACCGGTAAGTTAAGCCCGGGGTGAGCGCACCGGGCGTGTTCTGGTTCGGTTCTGACGTTTGCGTAGGTCTCTCTCCGTGCTTCAAGTCGTTGTTCTGGGATCGTTCTTCAGGACGGCCTCAAACTGCGAGAATTCAGGCTCCACGTACTCAAGTTTTACCGATGCACGTTGCTCCGCTGTGGACGGATCTTTCAAGCCTGTCCCCGTTAAGATGCACACAACGGTACGACCGGCTAACGATACCCCTAACTCAGGCAATCGGAGCACTCCGGCGACGGAGGCCGCAGAGGCCGGCTCGCAGAAGATTCCTTCCTGGCGGGAAAGCCTCAGGTAAGCGTCGATGATCTGGTCGTCCGTCACAGCCTCGATCATCCCGTCAGATTCGTCCCGCGCCTGCTCTGCGAGCCGCCAGCTGGCCGGGTTGCCGATCTTGATTGCCGATGCGACGGTCCTCGGTTTCAGGACCGGAGCGCCGTCTACTATCGGAGCCGCGCCGGCAGCCTGGAAACCCATCATCCGCGGAAGATGGCCGTCAGATTTGTCCTTGTACTCGTTGAATCCCCGCCAGTACGCGGTGATGTTACCGGCGTTGCCGACCGGTATGCACAGGAAATCCGGGGCGTCACCGAGATCGTCAACGATCTCGAACGCGCCCGTTTTTTGTCCTTCAATCCGGTAGGGGTTGACCGAGTTCACAAGCGCGAGCTCGAGCCGGTCCGCGGCCTCGATAACGAGGTTCAGGGCATCGTCGAAATTCCCGTTCACTGCGAGGATACGCGCCCCGTACGCCATCGCCTGCGCCAGTTTGCCGATGGCGATCTCACCGGCCGGCACGACCACGACGGTACTCAGTCCGTAGCGAGCGCCGTACGCAGCGGCGGACGCACTGGTGTTGCCGGTGGAAGCGCAGATCAGCTGCTGTGCGCCGTCTTCGATGGCCCTGGCGACGGCCAGGCACATCCCACGGTCCTTGAAGGAGCCGGTCGGATTGCAGCCCTCGAGTTTGAAGTACAGGTCCTCGCACCCGAGTTCCGGGCCGATAACCCGGGAGCGGACCAGGGGAGTGCTCCCCTCTCCCATGGTCACGATCGGCGTTTTAGGGGTGATCGGCAGGTAACTGCCGTACCTCTCCATCACGCCACCAAGCATTCCCAAACAGAGGCTCCGTGGGGAGACTGACCGGCTTCTTGCATCACGCCCGCAGGCGTGCTGACTCCGGCCGAGTGTCTCCCTGATTATTGAGTTTATTAGCCCGGACGCCTACCTGTCGGCGGGATAAGACTCCACGCGAATCAGGTTTGCGACGGTGTCCACGACATCAAGAGCGTCAATCTTCTCGACCGCGTCCTGCATATTAGCCTCTCGTGCCGGGTGCGTCATTATCACCAGATCGGCGGCTCCCCGTTCCGGGTCGGCGTCCATCTGAAGCACCGAGGCGATGCTGATGTCCAGGTCCCCGAGAGCCCCGGCGATCTGCGCCAGCACGCCCGGGCGGTCACGTACGGTGAGACGAAGGTAATACTTGCACTCGTGCTCCGCCATCGGCAACAGATGAAGGTCCGGGTCGATCGGTCTCGCCTGCGGAATCGTCCCGCCGTTACGAAGTACCGAAGCGGCGCGCAGCACGTCGCCCATGACGGCGCTGGCGGTTGGATCCGCACCGGCGCCACGGCCCTGGAACCAGAGTGGCCCCGCAAGGTCGCCCTCCGCCTCTACGACGTTCAGCACACCCTCAACCTTCGCCATCGGGACGTCGGCCGGTATGAGAGCCGGGTGAACGCGCACCAGCAGGCCGCCATCTTCCCGCCGTGCCGCGGCGAGCAGTTTGATCGTATATCCGAGGTCTTCCGCATACCGGAAATCCTGCGCGGCGGTGCGCCGGATCCCCTCTCGATAGATATTCTCCAACGGCACGTTAACGCCAAATGCCAACCGCGCCAGGATCGATATCTTGTAGACGGCGTCGAAGGCGTCCACGTCGGCGGTCGGGTCAGACTCGGCGTATCCCAGACGCTGTGCCTCGGCCAGGGCGTCGTCGAACGAAGCTCCGCCGGACGCCATCTGCGTCAGGATGTAGTTGGTGGTTCCGTTGATGATCGCCCGCAAACCGAGGATCTTGTTGGCGGCGAGGTCGTTCAGCAGCGGGTTGATGATCGGGATTCCGCCGCCAACGCTCGCCTCGTACTGGAGAGAAACGCCGTTCTCGGCGGCAAGTCCACGGAGCCGCTCTCCGTGCTTGGAGATCACCTCTTTGTTGGCGGTCACCACGTGTTTCCCGGCGGTGAGCGCCCCAGAAATGTACTCCAGCGCCGGATGCTCACCGCCCATGAGCTCAACGACGATATCGACATCCGATGACTTGAGGACCGCATCCGGGTCGGTCGTAATCAGTTCAGAGGGGAGTTCAACAGCGCGCTGGCGTGACCTGTCACGCACGAGCGCCGCGTAAAGACGCGGGCCGCGACCATGCCCCCCTGCCGGTTGCAGTGCGGAGGCGACCGCGGAACCGACGACCCCGAGGCCAAGCAGCCCTATACCGGCCGGCGCACCGGTCGCGCGTCTGTCCATGCCGGTCAGTTGGTTCCCTGTATCAGGTCGCCCAGGTCGAGAGGTTCAGAACCGGGTACCGGCGTCGGGATATTCAGCAGTTCGATGTCCGATGCCTCGATCTGGCCGGTAATCCACTGGAAGATTTCGCTATCGAAAACCAGCTTGTAATTATCAAGAGCGACGCGCTGGTCCTCAAGCCAGACAGCGAGTGCGTGGTCCGTCAACGTCTCCAGGTCCTCCGGGTCCAATTCCCTGGCATCGGAGGTCTCATCGATGTAGTAGTAGCGGTATACGGCGTTCTCACCGTCCCAGATGCCGTCTCCCAGCGTCCTTACAGGAAGATTGGGCTCCCCCTCGTCGTTGACGCCGAATAGCAGCGTCTCTACATCGAAATCATCAACCACGAACTCCGGGATCCAGCCGAGGTCTCCCCGTGTCCGGGCGACGGCCAACTCCTGCGAGTGGTCGACGGTGACCTGGGCGATGGGATCTCCCGTGGCGAGCTGTCTCCGGGCGCGCTCAATGTCAGGGTCGGTATCGCGACTGAACTCCAGCGCGAATACGCGCACCTGCCGCTGGAGAAGCGGGACGTTTAGCTGCAGTGCCCGGCGCGCCTTCTCACGGAACAGACCCTTGCGGATGATCGCCGTGTAGGCTTCCTCGCTCAACTGTGATCGATTGAGGAGTTGCCGGAACGCCTCGGCGATATCCGCTTTGACGGCCGGTTCGGCGGCGTCCGCGGTTGAAAGTCCGGGGAAGCCCATCGTCTCACGTATGGCGCCCTGGACTTCCGCTTCGATGACGGTGATGCCGAGCAACGGCGCCTTCTGATACGCGATCTCGTTCTCCGAGATCGTTTCGATAGAGGCCAGGAGTTGATCCGCGATGCGGAAATCATCGCCGTTCTCAAGGGCCAGCCGCTGGTGGAATCGGACGAAGTCGACAACGTCCCCGCGTGTGTAAATCACGTCGTTGACCTGGACGGCGATTTCGCGCGGCGGCAGCACGAACTGCTGAACGTACCCGTAACCCGGGACGGTCAGGATGGCGACAAATAGCAGCAATCCTGCAATCAAAAACGGGCGGTTGCGTCGCCCCTGACGGCGCTTCTGTTCAATTATCTCTCGCCGGCTTGGCGGGCGTATTGCGGGCGCTTCGGTCGAGCGTGCTGATTCGGAGCCGAGTGATTCAGCCTGACCGATGCCTGGGTCGAGGGTTCCGTCTGGAGGCATGAAATGTGGCTCTCCGTTATGGATACAGACAGCCTGTCGTGGACTGCGCTGGGTCGATAACTGACCGGGGCGACCCCGGTCAGCCCGGAATCACCTCAGTCCTTCTTTTCTTCGTCCGCCTGTTCAACGTCTGAGTCGCCCGGCTCGGATTCATCCGTATCTTCGGATTCGTCCTCGTCAGAGTCAGTGTCTTCCTGTTCTTCTTCTGCCTCAGGTTCGTCAGAGGAGGCTTCCTCGGAAGAGGCTTCAGGCTCGTCATCGGACTCTTCAGCCTGTTCTTCTTCTGTGGCTTCGGATTCCTCGGCAGAAGCTTCAGGCTCATCATCGGACTCTTCAGCCTGGTCTTCCTCAGCGGATTCGGCTTCCTCGGCAGAAGCTTCGGGCTCATCGCCGGACTCTTCAGCCTGGTCTTCCTCTGCGGATTCGGCTTCCTCGGGCTTGTCGGAAGAGTCGTCTGAGGATTCCGGTTCGGAAGCGGTTTCTTCCGCGGCAGTTTCTGAGGATGCGTCGCTGGTTGCAGGCGCCGCGGATTCTTCTGTTGTAGCGGTCGCTGCGCCCTCTGGCGCTTCTGTCTTGTCGGACTCTTCTGATTCCGGAGTCGCCGGGGCGACCGGTTCCGGTTGGCGTTGTGCGATGGGCCCGGTAACCCTCAGGTGACCTTCTGATATCGGAAGAAGGGCAAGGTGACGTGCCCGGAGCAGGGCGCGCCGAAGCACGCGCTGGTGTTTCATGCAGGTACCGGTCTTCCGGGACGACTCGATCTTCGTTGAATCGGCCAGGTAACGCCTGAGAAGTTCCAGGTTCTTGTAATCGACGCGGTGCATCTTATCGACGCAGAACATGCAGACCCGCCGGCGTCCGAAACGCCGGGGACCGCCGCCACCGGGCCTGCCGCCAAATCGGCGGCCACCACCACCACCGCCTCCGCCACGCGGACCTCCGCCCCCGCCGCCCCCGCGTGGACCGCCCTGTCCCTGGGGTGGGCCGCTCGGGCGCGGGCTGGATGATGGTGTGGAGTCCGGCCGCGGCGCGGAAGGAGTGGGAGCAGAGTCGGTAGTCATAAGTA
>JADFRU010000066.1:0-7594 GCA_022561115.1 Chloroflexota bacterium
AACGAGGCCGTCTTCATCGATGAGCATGCGGTGGAGGAGGCGGGCGCGGCGCCGACGTTTAACTGGAACGTCGCGCTCCTTTCATTAACGGTCGCGGGGGCTGGGATTTTCCTCGCATATCTGATGTACGGCAGCAAGAAGGTCTCCGCTGAAGGGATGGCGACCCGGGCGCGACCCGTCTACACGTTGCTGTATCGCAAATACTTCATGGACGAGCTTTACGAGCAGTGGATCGTCCGGCGGATTTTCTACGGCGGAATCGTGCGCGCATCCGACTGGTTCGATCGGAGCTTGATAGACGCCGCCAACGTGAAGCTGGGGGTGTGGACCGGCCGGGTCGGCAGAGGCCTCGGCCAGGTTCAGAACGGGCAGATGCAGGTCGCCGGACTGGCGATCTCGGTCGGCGTCGTCGCTTCTATCGCCGCATTCCTGGTCTGGGGAGGCTAGTCGATGACCCTCCAGATCACCCGTAAAACCGCCTGCCACACCGCCTGGGCTTCCGCGCCCGGGCCTGCACGGCGCGCGCCTGCGGCCGAAACGGAGGCCGCCCTTGTTTGAGGGATGGCTGTCCATCATCGTGTTCCTCCCCGCGGCGGCGGCGCTTGTCATAGCGCTGTTCTTGCGGGACGACGCACGTGTCCGTTGGTTCGCGATCGGCGCCACCGTCCTGAACCTGGTGCTGATCGTCATCACCTACATCGGCTTCGACCGCGCCGCCGGTGGCGTCCAGATGATCGACAGGTACGAGGACTGGATACCGGTCGAGGGGCTTCGCGCCGAATACCTCCTCGGTATCGACGGCTTGAGCGCGCCGATGCTGCTGCTCACGGGGCTGCTTTCCGCGGTGGCCGCGTTCGCTTCATGGCGGATCACCCATCGCGTTCGGGAATATTTCATCTGGCTGCTGGTGCTTCAGACGGCCGTGCTGGGCGTCTTCACTGCGCTCGACTTCCTGCTGTTCTTCATCTTCTGGGAGATCGAGCTGATCCCGATGTTCATGCTCATCTCGATCTGGGGCAGCGGGCGAAGCCAGTACTCGGCGATGAAGTTCGTGATCTTCACCCTGGCCGGCAGCGCCTTCATGCTGATCGGGATACTGGCGTTATTCCTTTCGACCGGCGTCGATACCTTCGCCATGGTGTCGATCCCCTCCGAGGGCATCATCGGAATCCCGGAAAAGGTCGCCGGATCTGACCTGCTCATCCCCGCGGGCGTCATCTGGTTCCTCCTGTTCAGCGCGTTCGCCGTCAAGATGCCGTTATGGCCGTTACATAGCTGGCTCCCTGACGCCCATACCGACGCGCCGACCGCCGTAAGCATCATGCTGGCCGGCGTGCTCCTGAAGATGGGCGGTTACGGGCTGCTTCGGGTGTCGGTGGGCATGTTCCAGGAGACCAAAAACTTCCAGGTGCAGGACGTTGCCTGGCTGCTCGCCGTTCTCGCCGTCATCAGCATCATCTATGGCGCCATCGTGACCATCCGCCAGACGGACCTGAAACGTCTCATAGCGTTCAGCAGCGTGAGCCATATGGGCTTCGTCGTGCTGGGCGTGTCGTCGATAGTGGGCGTTGGCGGGAAGGTGACCGAAGCGGGTCTGAACGGAGCTGCGTTACAGATGGTCACGCACGGAACCATCACCGGCCTGTTGTTCCTCACCGTTGGACTGGTCTACGACCGCGCCCATACGCGCTACATCCCTGACCTGGGCGGCCTTGCCGTCCGGTTGCCGCTGATCACCGTCGCAATGGTGATCGCCGCCCTGGCCGCACTTGGACTTCCGGGCCTTTCCGGGTTCGTCGCAGAAATCATGGTGTTCCTGGGTACATACGAGGTCTGGAAGTGGCTGACCGCCATAGGCGCGTTTGGCGTGGTGCTGGCGGCGGGCTACATCCTGTGGATGGTGCAGCGAACCTTTTTCGGGCCGCGAAACGAACGATTTGATGACCTGGAGGACGCCAACTTCCTGGACATGATCCCGGTTGTAGCGCTGGTCATCAGCATCGTTGCGATCGGTGTGTACCCGAAGATCATCACCGATGTTTTCAAGATCGGAATTAGTGAGCTGGTGCGGATATGAACGCGCACGATCTCTGGCTTCTATCACCCGAGCTATCGGTAGCGGCGCTCGGGCTGGTTGTGATAATCGCCGACCTGATCTTCGAGAAAAAATCGGTCCTGATCTGGATCTCCGTGATCGGGCTGACCGTTCCGCTCGTGTTCGCGTCGCTCCTCTGGTTCAACACGCCTGACCCTGAAGTCGGTGCGTTCGGCACCGTCACGGCAGACCGGCTGGCCCTCTTCTTCCACTTCCTGCTGATCGGCACCACGGCGGCGGTTATAGTCGCCAGCGCCACGTACTCCCGAAAGTTCTCCGGGTTCCAGGGTGAATATCTAGCCCTGATGTTGCTCTCGGTCAGCGGGATGATGCTGCTTGCGTCCTCTCGCGACATCATCACCGCATACATAGCGCTTGAGGTTTCAACCCTGCCGGTGGCCGCGCTTGCGGCGTTCCTGCGAACAGACCGATCGCTTGAAGCCGGGTTGAAATTCCTGATATTGAGCGCCCTCAGTTCCGCCGTCCTTCTTTACGGCCTCGTTTACCTGTACGGCGTCACCGGCACGACCGACATCGGTGGCATCCTTGACGCCATTGGCGGCATGGACGCAGATAGTGACAGGGCTTTCGGCTCCAGCGCGCTGATGCTCGGCGTCGTGATGGTGGTCGCCGGGTTCGGGTTCAAGATGGCGGTGGCGCCGTTCCAGATGTGGGTGCCGGACGTTTACGAGGGAGCGCCGACACCCGTCGTCGCCTTCCTTTCCATAGCGTCGAAATCGGCCGCATTCGCGATCGTCCTGCGCATCCTGTACACGGCGCTTGGCTCGAACGACCTCGCCGCGGACTGGTCGATATTGCTGGCGATACTCGCCGCGTTCACGATGACCGTCGGCAACCTGCTTGCGCTATCCCAGCGGAACATCAAGCGGATGCTGGGTTACAGCACGGTGGCCCATGCGGGCTATCTACTCGTTGGGCTGGCCGCGGTAGCGGCCAACAGCGACAGCGACGGTTTCATCGCAGGTCCGCAGGGAGTCCTGTTCTACCTCGTCGCGTACGCCTTTACCAACCTGGCCGTGTTCTTCGCCATAATCGCCATCACCAACAAGACCGGCAACGACATGATCAGCGGCTTCGCCGGGATGGCGCGTCGTGCGCCCCTGATGTCCGTGTTGCTCGCTCTCGGCCTGTTATCGCTTCTCGGGATTCCGCCGACCGCCGGGTTCCTGGGCAAGATATTCGTGTTCAGCGCCGCCGTGGATTCCGGCCTCGCGTGGCTTGCCCTCGTCGGCGTGATCAACTCGGTGGTCTCGGCGTTCTACTACCTGCGGGTCATACGTACGATGTTCCTTGACAAGCCGGAGAGCGATGAACGGATTACGGCCGATATCCCGGTCTGGGTCGCCACCATGACCGCGTCGGCCGGTCTGCTCATTTTCGGTATCGCACCTTATTCGCTGCTAGAGTTCGCTCGACGCGCCGTGGTTGGCGTTGTCACCTAGCGAAACGCTACCTGTCGCAATGCCTAAAGCCAACAACGTGGTCGTCGTCTACCACGGACTCCTCACAGACGCTAAAACGCTCGCCAGCGATCTGTCCGAGCGCTTCGGAAACGGAACGTGGCGGCTGTTGCCAGCGGAGCCGTTCACGGCGCTTGACGCCGGGGTCGAGGGATGCGACCTGGTGTTAACGATCGGTGGCGACGGCACCATCCTGCGAGGGGCGCACGCCGCCGCGCCACACGCTATACCGGTACTCGGGATAAACATGGGACGGGTCGGCTTTATGGCAGAGCTGGACGCCTCAGACGCGCTGGATGAGACCGGCTGGTACCTGGACAACTGGGGCGTGGATGACAGGGGACCGCGTGTCGAGGAGCGGGCGATGGTGCGCGCCAGCATCGCCGGTTCTACGGAGGCCCCGTTCCACGCCTTGAACGACGTTGTGGTGGGACGTGGAGCATCGATCCGCGTTGTGGACCTTGATACGGTGGTGGACGGGCAGCACATCGTCACCTACCGCGGTGACGGTCTCGTGATCTCCACCGCCACCGGATCCACGGGCTACGCGCTCGCCCTCGGGGGGCCGGTCATGGACCCGTCCAGCGAGGCCTTCCTCTTGAAACCCATCGCTGCCCACATGAGCCTCCAGGGCGGGCTGCTGTTGCGTGCGGGGGCCGTGGTAGACATCACGGTTGATAACGAGCTTGGCGCCATGCTCAGCGTGGACGGGTTTGTCGACAGGCCGCTCGCCGTCGGGACAACAGTCCGTGTCGAGACCAGCGAGTACAGCGCCCGCTTTCTCCGCAGAAACCCGCCGGCCGCATACTACGAGTCTCTGACCCGCCGTCTGGGGATGCGCCAGGGAGCGATGACCCGGGTGCGGGAGGAAGGCGATCAACGCCCCGGCCCCGGTGCTTCCGGTGGCCGCTGAGGTAACATTCAGCCGATGCTCACCACCACCACCGTCGACTCCCGGCAGGTGTACAAGGACCACCGCGTGAAGATGCGCGTGGACACGATCCGTCTCGGCGACCGGCCGACACTGGAACGGGGCGTGGTCGAGCAGAACGATTCGGTCGTGGTGGTCCCTGTCACAGATGACCGCCACGTGCTGCTTGTAAGGCAGTGGCGTCATCCGGCCCAGGCGGTGCTGCTTGAGGCCCCGGCCGGCCACATCGACCCGGGCGAGACTCCACTTGAAGCGGCCGTGCGCGAGCTACGAGAAGAGGCCGGCCACACCGCCCTTCATCTGGACCCTCTGCCCGGTTTCTGGGCCGCCCCCAGCATCTCGACCGAGTTCATGCACGGCTTCCTGGCGACCGGTCTCACGACATCCTCACTCCCGCAGGACGATGATGAGGATGTGGAACTTGCGAAGACGCCGATCTCTGATATTCCTGACCTGATACGCGACGGTGCGATAGTCGATTCCAAAAGCATCGCAGCGCTGCTGTCGGCGTTATACCTTTTTCCTGAATTGATGTCCTTTGATTGATAAAGCAGCCAGGCCGGCCGCTGAGCCCGTCCGGATCGTATCTGACCGGCTGGCGTGCACTGAAAACAATACCCTCGCGAGCAAGAGGTAACGGATGTACCAACACGACGTTCTGATAATTGGCGCCGGCCTTGCCGGTTTGCGGGCCGCGGTTGAGGCGGCCCGGATGGGCGTGAACGCCGCCGTCATCACCAAGGTGCATCCGGTCCGCAGCCACTCCAACGCGGCGCAGGGCGGGATCAACGCCCCTCTGACGGACCGCGGCGATGAGTGGGAAGGCCACGCGCTGGACACCATCAAGGGCAGCGACTATCTCGCTGACCAGGACGCGGTGGAGCTCATGTCACGCGAGGCCGGTGCGGCCATCATCGAGCTGGAGCACATGGGCGTCATCTTCAGCCGGAACGAGGACGGCCAGCTCGGCACCCGCCGTTTCGGCGGCCAGAAGGTCGCACGCACGTTCTACGTCGGTGCGATTACCGGCTCGGCCCTGTTGCACGTCCTGTACGAGCAGGCGATCAAACTCAACGTCAACATCTACGAAGAGTGGTTCGTATCCAACCTGATCATTGAGGACGGTGTTTGCCGCGGGGTGATCACGATGGAGATCCGTACCGGGGAACTGCACACGATCAGGGCGAAGTCCGTGATCATGGCGACCGGTGGCGCGGGACGGGTGTTTGAACCGTCCACTAACGCCCTGATCTGCACCGGAGAGGGTCTTGGCCTTGCTTACCGGGCTGGCGCTCCGCTGATGGACATGGAGATGATCCAGTACCATCCGACTACTCTTGCCGGCTCCGGAATCCTCCTGTCAGAAGCCGCACGGGGCGAGGGCGCCTATCTGCTCAACTCTGAGGGTGAGCGGTTCATGAAGACCTACGCCCCGGACTACCTTGAGCTTGCGTCAAGGGATGTCGTGTCGAGGGCGGAGCAGACCGAGATCGATGAAGGGCGGGGAATCGACGGCAACGTCCTCCTCGACATGCGCCACCTTGGACGTCAGTTCATCGAGGAACGTCTCGGATACCTGCAGGAGATCGCAATCGAGTTCCTTGGTATTGATCTCTCCGAGCAACCCGTGAAGATTCGGCCCGGTATGCACTACATGATGGGCGGCATAAAGACGGACGTAGACGGCGCGACCGAGGTCCCGGGACTCTACGCCGCCGGTGAGACCGCAAACGTATCAGTGCACGGGGGCAACCGCCTGGGCGCCAACTCGCTGCTGGACACGGTCGTGTTTGGCCGTAGATCCGCGATCGCAGCGGCCGAGTACTCGAAGAGCACAGGGCCCCATTCCACCGACGAATCGTTGCTGGAATCTGAAAAGAAGCGCTACCAGGAGCTGCTGGACCGGCCCGCAGATCTGCGATCAGCCCTGGTGCGCCGGGAGATGGCCGAGAGCATGACGGCCGGCATCGGAGTGTTCAGGGACCAGGCGAGCATCGACCGCGCGACCGCTAAAGTGGAAGAGCTACGTGGCGTGTTCCGGCGCGTGGCCGTCGACAACAAGGGCAAGGTGTTCAACACTGATCTGATGTCAGCGATCGAACTCGACTACATGCTGGATGTCGCACAGACGATATGTGCGGGCGCAAACGCTCGAAAAGAGAGTCGCGGCGCCCACTACCGCACGGACATGCCGGAGCGGGACGACAAGAATTGGCTGAAACACACCCTCGTTTACAAAGACGGCGACGGTACCCGGGTTGAGACGTTGGATGTCACGATCACCAACTGGGAACCGGTGGAAAGGGTCTACTAGATGGAGCAGACGCTGCGCGTAAAGCGCTACGACCCCGAGAACCCGGATGCTGCCGGTTACCAGGAGTACACCATCGAGGTGGACGATACGTTCACCGTCCTCGACGCCCTGCTGAAGATACGCGACGAGATAGATGGAACGCTTTCGATGCGCTGCTCTTGCCGCGCTTCCATCTGCGGCTCTTGCGCCATGCGGGTCAACGGGCAGGCGAAGCTGGTATGCAAAACCCGTGTCAGCTCTGTTTCTCCGGACGGTGAGCCGATAACAATAGATCCGCCCGGGAATATGCCGGTCATCAAGGACCTTGTGGTTGATTTCAAGCCATTCTGGGACAAGATACGTGCCGTCGATCCGTTCCTTCGTCCAGAGGGCGAGGAGCCGGAAGCGGAACACCTCGTTTCAGATGACAGCATGGTTCACCTTGTCGGTGTCATGAACTGCATCATGTGCGGGGCGTGCGTTTCTGACTGCACGGTCCTTGAGGTTGACCCAAACTTCCTGGGTCCGGCCGCACTCGCCAAGGCGTACAGGTTCATCAAGGACCCACGAGACTCCCACGCGAAAGATCGGCTCGCCAGGTTGAATGAGGATTCGGGCGTCTGGGACTGCACCCGCTGTATGCAATGCGTTGAGGTCTGCCCGAAGGATGTTGACCCGATGGGCCGGATCATGATTATGCGAGACATGGCGATGGAAGCCGGGTTCAACAACACCCCGGGGTCACGTCCCACGTAGTCTTTAGACAAGTCGGTCAAGAAGAACGGCCGCCTGGA
>JADFRU010000067.1:0-7552 GCA_022561115.1 Chloroflexota bacterium
CCGATCAGGTCATCCGCTTCCCATCCGTCCTTCTCAAAGTACGGAATCGTGAAGGCGTCCAGGACCTCTTTTACAAGCGGAAACTGCTGGCGCAACTCGTCCGGAGCCGGCGGCCGGCCCGCCTTGTACTCCGGGTATCGCTCATCACGGAAGGTTGGCGCGCTGGTGTCAAACGCCACGGCAACGTGTGTCGGCTTGTGATCCCGAACAACCTTCAGGAAGGTCATCAGGAAGCCGTACACCCCACGCGTGTCCTGTCCGGTAGACGTGGTGAGGCGTTCAGGGATCGAGAAGAACGCCCGGTACACCATTGCGTGCCCGTCGATAACCAGGAGCAGGGGGCGTTCGGTGTCCGAAAAGTCGGATTGGGTCATGGCGCAGGCCTTGTGCTTGGAGGTGGGCGCAGGCGGTTGGGGCGGGTCGTCGGCGTATGGCTGAACGGACGATGACGAGGGGCCCGATATGCGCCCGGATTATAGCTGTGCGAGCGCCTCGGATTTGATCGCACACCGCTCGGACGTAATGCCAGGCACGACAAACGGAGTGATATCGGGATAAGTTGACACCGGGTCCTGTGTATGTAAGATTCCTATATATAGCGTGTCTATATATAAGGAGTCTGGGTATGACCACCGCCACCGGCCCGGCGACCGGCAGCGACCTGACCGACGAGAAGTACTGGGACATGTTGAATCGCAAAAGCGTTTCGCGTTTCTTCCTTCTCGCCGCGCTCAGTGAACGGCCCCAGCACGGCTACGAGTTGCGGCGGTCGATCGGCCAGTGCTGCCCGGGCGCGGAGCCGACCGATGCGATGATCTACCCGACGTTGAAGATCCTTCTTGACGGCGGTTACATCGATTGCGAGGTCGAGTCGGGCGGTACGCGTGACCGGAAGGTGTGCAGCCTGACTCCAAAGGGAGAAGCCGCTTACGCCGCCGCCGCCCGGGCCTGGGCCCGGATGCTGCCCTGGCTCCAGCAGTGCGTGGCGAGCGCAGGGAATGTTGACGCGGAGCCCGGGCTAATGAACGACGAAAATCTGAAGGGTCAGAGCGCAATCCGTATCTGGTCGTAATCCAGAGCCGGGCCTGAGAGGTGAACGATATGACGGAATCCAGGACACGTCCCGATATGCCGAAGCTCAACGCCGTAGAGGCCGGCTCCAACGGCCCGGACGATATGAAAAGCGCAATACAACAGCGATACACGCTGGTCGCTGAACGTGGCCTCCAGTCCATTCCAGATGACGGCGGAGCGTGTTGCGGCACGTCTGAGGTTTGCTGCTCCCCGAACGCTGAACGGCTTTACTCCGCCGAGGAGATCGACTCCATTACCGATGAAGCTGCGGCCGCTTCCGCAGGCTGCGGAAACCCGACGGCGATCGGAGAATTGAAGGCCGGTGAGACCGTCCTGGACCTGGGGTCCGGTGGCGGGATTGACTGCTTCCTCGCAGCGCGGCAGGTCGGGCCGGCGGGACACGTTATCGGGATAGACATGACGTCCGCGATGATCGACCTGGCACGTAAGAACGCGGCCGCCCTTGAGGTGGACAACGTCGTTTTCAAGCTTTCACAGATAGAGTCAATTCCTGAGCCGGACGACACCGTTGACGCCATCATCTCCAACTGCGTCATCAACCTGGCGCCGGACAAGCCCAGGGTGTTCGCCGAGGCGTTCCGCGTACTTCGCCCGGGCGGCAGGCTCTATGTTTCCGACATCGTGGTGACTGAAGAGCTTCCACCGGAGGTGCAGGCTGACGTCGCCAGTTGGACCGGCTGCATCGCAGGGGCACAGGTCCAGGATGTGTACCTGGGCCAGATGGAAGCGGCCGGGTTTACCGGCATCGAGATAGTGACCAGCGTCCCGACATCGTCCGGCGGTGATGAGCCGTGGGCGGACCGTGTGCGCAGCATCTCGGTTCGGGCCACCAAGCCGGTTTGATGGCCTGAGGCCCGGCCGGGCCTTAGATAGCGAGATGGCGGTCTCGTACGGCTCCGGCAGGTCGTCCAGGCGTGACCACGGAATGATCGTGGCCTCGGCCGCCTGTCCCTGATCGGTGTTGCCGGTCCCGGAAAACGCTCCCGGCACGTAAAAACTGACGGTTGCGCCTTCAGCCGGGGGCGATGTGATGGTGATCTCGCCGTCTTGCAGATCGACAATAGTCCGCGCTACGTGCAGGCAGATCCCGCAGGGCATCAGCGGTCTGCTCAAGAACCCCGTTCAGGTCCAGGTCCCGCGTCGCCCGATGAACTCCTCGCGCTTGACGCCCGGGAGGGATTGGAGAAGCGGATTTGAGTACAGGGCCGTGCCCTGATCGCGGTCGCAGATGAATGCAGCGACCGGCATCAGGTCTACGGCGGCCTCTATCTCACGATCTGCCGATGACCGCGCGTCATCCTCCGCCTCTGTTTCACGTGTGTGCGGCTCCCACCGTTCGCCGGCCTCCCGAACGTTGTCACTCAAGCCCTTCTCGCTTCTCCCGAGATTTACCGGCTAGTTCCGGAAGCGTATGAGAAACTCGCCACCGGACACATCGGAGCCAACCCGAACGGGTACCCGTTGTTACTACGTTTTGAACCGCGGACGTCTCGCGTCCGGGCATCATTCACAGACAGTCAACCCGGTTCGGCGGCGAGTGTTTTTAGCTGGCGGCCTGTTGCGGCTCCGGCAGGCCATCCAGTCGTGACCACGGGATGATCGAGGCCTCGGCCGTCTGTCCCTGATCGGTGTTCCCGGTCCCGGAAAACGCGCCCGGCACGTAAAAACTGACGGTCGTCCCTTCTCCGACGGACGATGTGACAGTGATCTCGCCGCCGTGGAGTTCCACGATAGTTTGCGCGATGTGGAGTCCGACGCCGGTGCCGGACTCGGCTCGCGTATTCACATTGTCCGCCCTGAAGAACAGGGTGAACAGGGACTTGTGGTCTTCTTCTGAGATTCCGATCCCGCAATCAATCGTTGTGAAGTAGAGGCGATTCTTCCATCGGCGCGCCAGGACCGTGATCAGCGCATCGCGGGGCGAGTATTTCGAGGCATTGCTGAGCAGGTTCGTCAACACCTGCATCAGCCTGTTCCGGTCAGCACGTAGCCGCACTGGACGGCCTGGCGCGGAATGGACGATGGGTTGCGACTTTGCGTCAGCAATCGGGCGGAACCCTTCGACCACTTCCGTGATCAGCTCCCCAACGTCGAACTCGGTCATGTTGAGTTTCATGCCGCCGCGATCGATCTGGCTCAGGTCCAGAAGGTCACCGATGAGGTTTCCGAGGCGCCGGTTATTTCGTTGAATGACGGTCAGTTGTGACAGGTCCGTCTCGGTCATGCCGCCGCGCCTGTTTTTGAGCAGGATATCGGTGAACGCCGTGATGCTTGTCAGGGGTGTCTTGAGCTCATGCGACACCGTTGACAGGAACCGGCTGTTCGCCTCGTTCGTCCGCTGTAACTCACGGTTCTCATGGTCAAGCACGAGACTTCGTTCGCGTTCCTGGGCAAGGCGCATCGCCTGCCGGTGTTCGAGCGCGTTCTGGATTGCGGGAGTGAGGGAATGGGCGACGCGCTCCAGCATCTCGGTGCTGCGTTCGTCGTAAGCGTCCCCCGTGTCGCTGCGCAGCCTGATGTAGCCAAGGTGCCGGTCACGGCTCCCCAGCGGCACCGTGACAGCGGCGCGCAGCCGGCCGTCTGGATGCAGGCTTGTATCGTGGCCGCTCTGCCAGACCCAGGCCCCTCCAACGAACGGATCTCCCTTCGCCGGGGTTACGACGGCGCCGGAGCGAAAATCTTCATGGCGCTTGCCGCGCTCAAACGCCACGCGCAGCACCGCGTCATCGGCATCGAACAGGGTGATCGACATGCGGTCGTACGCCACGATGTCCCGGAGTGCGTCCGCCGCCCGGGCGAACACGCCGTCCAGGTCCAGGTCTTTGTTCGCAGCGAGCGCGATAGTCGCCATCGTCCGCCGCTCGTCAGCCACACGTTTGAGGTCCCCGTAAAGACGGGCGTTCGCGATCGCTCCGGCGATCTGGTTAGCGATGCGCTGCGCCAGTTCCCCGTGACGGCGGGTGTAGACGCCGGGCGCGGCGCACTTCAGGTTGATGGTGCCGATCACGTCACCGTTTGAGATGAGCGGCGCCATCAATGTCGATCGCAGACCGGCTGCCGAGATCGCCTCCCTGGCTGATTCGTCATCGTTCATATCGGTCGTGACATCGTTGCGGTACTGGAATTGCCGCGTCCGCACCACCTCCTCGAACGGCGTCCCCTTGATGTCGTGGACCGTGCCCTCGCTCCAGCCCGGAACGTCGATGCCGTACACATATATGTCGGTCGCCGTTTCCCCTTCGAGATCAAGCGTGGTGACCACCAACCGTTCACACGGCACGACCTCGTTCACCCGGCGGGCGAATCCCTCGTACACCGCCCTGATGTCTAGCGAGGAGCTAATGATCCGGCCGATCTCGGCAAGGATGGCGTTCTCGTGAGCCGCACGGATTTCTGCGGTCCTCAGCAGTGCATTGGCGATGACGCCAGCGATCTGGCCGGCGACCGATTCCGCAAGTAAGACGTGACGTGGCGTGTATTCATGAGGGGTTTCCGAGAAAAAATGGAGTGCGCCGACGCTGCGGCCACCAACGGACAGTGGGATCGCGAGAAAGGAACGCATACCCGCGTCGTACAACGGCGCCAACGAGGGGTAGTCGCGATGCACCTGCGCTCGGTCGTCGGCATGGAGAAGCGATATCTCGTGGGTGCGCGTTACCTCGCCGACCATTGAGTTTTTTATGGGCAGGCGCTGGCCCTGCTCAGTTCCCGGTGTCTGCGAGCCGGAACAGTGGAGGATGACGAATCGCTCTCCGTCGTCCTCCAGAGCTGTCACATCCACGCGATCGGCGGGGATGATCCGTCGCACCAGGTCCGCGAACCGGCTGTAAACATCGTCGACGTCTGGAGACGAACTTATGACGCGTCCGATCTCTGCGAGGATGGCGCTGGTTTCCGTTTCGCGGCGCTCAGCGGCGCGTAGCAAGTAGGTAGCGATCAGGCCCGATGTCTGTGCGGCCACGCTCTCCGCCAGTAACACGTGGTGAGCGTTATACGCGTTCGGAGATTTCGAGCGCAGGTGTAGAACTCCGATGACGCTATCGTCGGCGATCAACGGCAACGACATGAATGACCGGAGGCCCGCGTCCCACACGACGCCTAACTGCGGGAAGGCCGCCACGACCTCAGCACGGTTTCGGGGGTGCAGAATTACCATGCGACGTGTTCTCGTCGTGGCCTCGATCACCGACCCTTTGACCGGATTGATCTCGCCGGTTTTTCTAGCCAGTATCTGATTTCCTGAGTAAAGGACGTTCGTGTAATTCGCCTGGTCATCCATCAGAGTTGACACGGTCAGCAAGTCTGACGGGATAAGGGCGCGGACGAGTTCGGCGAACCTGTCGTATACCTTGTCGATTTCGGGCGAGGCGCTGAGCACCCTGCCGATCTCTGCGATGATTTGCCGTTCCCGCGCCTCGCGTTCGAGATCGGTGTAAAGCCGCGCCTGCTCCAGTGCCGGGGCGAGCAGCGTAGCGACTCGTTCCAGGATCGCCAACTCGGCCTCTGTATAAGCGCAGATGGTCTTTGACCGCAGGCTGATCGCCCCCACCACGCGGCCGTCGGCGACCATCGGGGCCGTCAGGAACGATTTCAAACCGGCATCCAGGTTGGCCTGCAGGGAAGGGAACCTGTCCAGAAACTCTTCCGGATGTTCCGAATTCAGGATGAGCCCGACGCGTTCCCGGGTGGCGTACGAGTTCAGGCTGTCATCAATGGTGTGGTTGGTGCCTTGCTCCCGGCCCGCAACCGGTGTGCCGTGAACATACACAAGGGAGAATGTGTCGTCCTCAGGGTCCAGGAGCGCTATGCCGATACGGTCAAACGCCACGAGGCGTGACACGACATCAGAGATATTGATGAACACTTCGTTGCCCGGCCGGCCGCGCGCCATGATCGCGCTGATCTCGGCCAGCGCCGCCGTTTGGATCCGGTCGGCCTCGGACGCCAGTTGCGCACGCTTGACGGCGTCGATGTCGGCAAAGGTGGTCAGGATGGCCGGCCGGCCCCCCCAGACCACGCGGCGGCTTGAAGCTTCGATCCAGCGCTCGGTCCCGTCGTATCGTAATGCCGTCAACTGCCGCCCGTTGACGACGCTCTCATGCTCCAGCAGTTCAAGGAACTGCGCGCGTTCGCCGGGATCGCGATAGAAGTCAGAGATGGAACGCCCGACGAGCCTGTTACGGGTGACTCCGAGGAACGACTCGACGAGCGGGTTCACGCACCGGATTGTCCCGTCATCCCGATCGCAAATGAACGCGGGGGTAGGAATCAGGTCGACGATCGCTGTGAGCGCGGCGTTGTCAGGGTGCGCGTCGGAAGAAACCCGTGAGCGCGACCGATGCGCCCCGGTGATACCGGCGCTTTTGTCCTGACCCTTAGCTCTGGCACTCACCGAACGAGTCCTCCGCCTCCCGAAAGTCCAGTTGGCTGAGGTTAAAGACCGGTTGGCTGCGCGGGCATCCGTGCTAATACGGGAATCACATGGCCGGAACCGGTGCGCTCAACAGCCGGGAACGCGAGACGCCCGGGCTGGTACAAGCCCGGGCGTCATATTCTGAACTCGTGATGTCCGGGGAAGTCTCAGCGGGCCGCCGGGGCGTCAGACGGGGATCGTGTGTCCAGCAGGTCCAACCCGGCGCGGACTTTACCCAGGACGCCAATCTCATCCGACGCGATTGTTATGTCCGCCGTGGGTGTGCTCAAACTAAAAGTTACCACAACGTCACCGGTCTCCGTATCGATGACTTCTCCGGCGCAGAAAATGATCTTGGGTTTCTTGGGCTTTTCTCCGCATGCTTCGATCGCATGGCAGAGGTGCCGCAGGGCCGTGGGTGCGCCAACGATGACATCGGCTTTCGACCTGAGAAATTGATCGAGCTGGTCATCCAAGGGATTCGCTGTTGAGATCCAGGCTTTTCTAGACATTCCTACGCGCTGGAGGACGTGCGACGGGCCGGCGCGGGTCTGGAACTGAGCAGTCATGTCCCCCCATCGAAATCCGTGCTCGAACCAGGTTCTCAGCCCGATTGCCCGGCGGAGGCGCTCTTCAAGTGGCCGTTTCCAGGTTCGCAGCGTTTCGCCTGACGATCCGCTGCTTTCGATGTAGGTGCAATGGGCTGTATTCACATCGTCCGCCAGAAGCTCCCCTTGCCGAGCGGCTTCTTTGACGAAGTCATTTGGAAAAACGGGAATGCGCTGTAAGTCTCGCAGGCCTCCGAACCGCTCGGCATCGAAACCCACTTCCCGCCAAACGCGACGATAGAAAGGCACGTGCTTAGCTGCATAGGCGACCGCCCGGCGGAGTTGTTTGTCCTGTAGCTGCTCAAAGTAACCCTGTGTTTGTTGAACATTTCTGAGAAGTGTTCGCAATAGCTGCCAGGTACGGAGCGTTTCCATCATCGCGTTGTTTCCTCCGCGACGCCCCGTGCACCTGGACCGGAACCAACCCGTGAGATGA
>JADFRU010000068.1:0-7511 GCA_022561115.1 Chloroflexota bacterium
GAATCGCGACCCACCTCCGACCTACTTCCTGCGTACAGGTGCACAGACCGGGGAGGGAGCAGACAACGAATCCTTTTCTGATTCAGGAAGGGGCCCGGGGTTGATTACTCAAGGGCAGCCAGACAGAAGGACAGCCGAATGAAGATCGGATTCATCGGGCTCGGCAATATGGGCCGGCACATGGCGCTGCACGTCATCGAGGGCGGTCACGATCTGACCGTGTTTGACCTCGTACGAGAGGCCGGCCGGCCGCTGGAAGATGCCGGCGCGACATGGGCGTCAAGTCCCGCAGAGGCTGCGCGCGGGGCTGACATTGTTTTCACTTCACTGCCCATGCCCGCCAATGTGCTCGAGGTAGCAACCGGTGAGGGCGGGGTGCTCTCCGCGATATCGCCCGGGGCCGTGTTCGTGGACCTCAGTACCATCGACCCCGATACGGCGATGACGCTTGACGCGGCGGTCCGGGCCGCCGGAGCGCATGCGCTCGATTCTCCGGTAAGCGGCGGCACAACCGGCGCAGAACGGGGCGACCTGTGCCTCATGGTTGGCGGCGACCGCGATGTGTTCGAGCGCGTCGCGCCCGTCTTAAACCTGATCGGTGACGCTGAGAAGCTTGTTTACTGCGGAAAAATCGGCTCCGGCTCGATCTGCAAACTGGCCAACAACCTGATCGGATTGAGCACCGGCGTGATCCTGGCAGAAGCGTTCGGCATGGCGATGAAGGCCGGGGTCGATGCGAGGACGCTTTACGACGTGATAACGGCGTCCTCCGGAGACAGCGCGGCGCTGCGCGGCTGGGGCAGTTCTATCCTCAAAGGCAACTTCGAGCCGGGGTTCATGGTGGACCTTGCGGCGAAGGACGTCGGGCTGGCGACCCAGCTCGGCAGGTCTCTCGGCCTTCCGATGGAAACGGCAAACCTGGCGCAACAGCGGTTTATCGACGCACAGAGGCGAGGCTGGGGCCGCGATGCGACCCCGGCGATAGCGCGTTTTCAGGAAGAGCGCGCCGGGATCGAGTTCCGGTTTCCGGAAGAAGACTAGACCGGGAGCGGGCCTCCAACGCCTGGCAAGCACCGGCCCTTCGAGCCCCCCGGGGCGCTGCGTTAACGCGTAGATACGGGCAGTCGCCACTCTCTCAGCCTTCCAGCGGCAGGATGGGATGACGACATCCATCTGACACCGGAGTCGTTGCGAAACGGGCCCCGGCCCTGTGCGTTGCGATCGACCATCCTGAGCCGATGATGACGCGTATGCCCCATTCAGTTCCTGATAGCACTGTTTAGTACCCTTTTACACACTTTTGTAGAATACATTGGAGTTCTGCCCCTGATTTGATAGCAACGGGCGTATTTTTCCCTTTTACATGAGAGGTGAGACATCGATGGCCAGCCTGAAGGTCCGGGACGTCGCCGCACGGCTGAACGTCAGCGAAAAGACCGTTTACAAGTGGCTGTCGAAGGGGTTCATCCCCGCAACCAAGCTGGGGCGGACCTGGGTGGTCACGGAGGAAGCGCTGGAGGCGGTGCTGGCGACGCCGGTATCGGCCGCTGCGCCAGCGAGTCCCGCTGCGCCGGGGCAATCCCGGGCGCCGGCTCGCGGCAGGGCCGCTGAAATATCCCGTAATACGGCCAGTACGACGATGGCGCAGGAGTTGGACACCCTGGGCCGGATCAACGCCCTTGCCGAGGGCGCCATTCGCACGGGCATCGAGGCGGTGTTGTTGCCGAGAAGCGGCAGCGATGAGACAAAACGCGCCATAGGTGAGGCGCTTGAAGAGGCACACGGCGAGATACTCCTTCACGGCATCGGGCTTCGGGAGTTCTTCGGTGATATGGACTACACGCCGGTGTTGCGGCGCATGGTGGAGGAGGACAGGCATGTCTCCGTCCGCGCGCTGCTTGTGCATCCGCTCAGTGACTTCGCCCGCGCCCGCGCCGTGGCCGAGATCGGCACCCAGTTCGTGGATGAATCCAGCTTCCGCGCGGGGCCGTTGTTTGGCGACAGCTGGCGGAGTCTGAACGTAATTTCATCACTTCGCAGGGCAGCGCGGGAGTGCCGCAACGCCTCCATAGACGTCCGCATCGCAGACCACTGGCCGTCCGTCTACCTGTTCATGACGGAGAGCTGCTGCTTCGTAGAGACCTACCACTTCGGCAGGCCCGCGTCCGGTCCTGACGGCTCGTCCATCGATGGGCTCGTCCCTATCTTGAAGTTGTCAGCGGATGCGCCCTACTACCGGCTGTTGCGGAGCCATTTCGATTACGTGTGGAGCGGGGCAAACCCGTACATCAGGGTCCAGACACTTGAAGAGGTTGCCGAAACGATCAAGATCAGCATCTAATTTCAGAACCGGGGAATCTGGAGTGTGAGCGACGGGCGAGCGATGGGAGAGTGAGCGACGGCCCCGGCCGCCCTGTGGTGGAAGGTTCCGGAACTTGCCAGTACGGCACGTCGAATAAACGTCCCAATGGGCCGCCGGCCGTCAATAACATCGAACTACGGAGCGGCCGTCTATGCCGCGCGCCTGCTGCACAAGACCGGCAGGCGGAACTGAATCGCAACATTACCAGGGGTCAAAAATATTGGGCAAGATCAACGTCGCCATAGTGGGAGTGGGCAACTGCGCCTCGTCACTCGTACAGGGCATACACAAGTACCGGGAAGCTGAAGAGGGCATCGATATCCCGGGCATCATGCACACGGTGCTGGGCGAGTATCACATCGGCGATATTGACGTGGTGGCGGCGTTCGACGTTGACGTTGACAAGGTGGGCAAAGACCTTTCCGAGGCGATCGCATCGGGCCAGAACAACACCGTGCAGTTCCACGATGTCCCGCACACCGGCGTCACGGTTGAGCGCGGCATGACGCACGACGGAATCGGCCAGTATCTCTCCGAAGTGATCACGGTAAATCACGACCCGTCGACACCCGGCGGGCAGACGGCAGACATCGTCAACATCCTGCGCGAGCGAGAAGTTGACGTGATGATCAGTTACCTCCCCGTCGGCTCGGAAGAGGCGACAAAGTGGTACGTAGAACAGGCGCTGGCGGCGGGAGTTGGCTTCGTTAACTGCATCCCGGTGTTCATCGCCAGGGAGCCGTACTGGCAGAAGAGGTTTGAGGACAAGGGCCTCCCGATCGTTGGCGACGACATCAAGTCACAGGTTGGCGCCACGATCATTCACCGGGTGCTCACCCGCCTGTTCGCCGATCGCGGCGTGCAGCTTGACCGCACTTACCAGCTCAACTTCGGGGGAAATACCGACTTCCTGAACATGCTGGAGCGGTCCCGGCTTGTCTCCAAGAAGATCTCGAAGACGGCGGCGGTCAAGTCGCAGCTTGAACAGGAGATCAGCACGGATGACGTGCACATCGGCCCGTCTGACCACGTGCCGTGGCTCAAAGACCGCAAATGGGCCTACATCCGCCTCGAGGGCACATCGTTCGGCGACGTGCCGCTCAACATTGAGCTCAAGCTGGAAGTCCACGACAGCCCCAACTCGGCCGGCGTTGCGGTGGATGCCATAAGGTGCGCGAAGATCGCGATGGACAACGGCGTATCCGGCGCAGTGCAGGCGCCATCGGCGTACTTCATGAAGTCGCCGCCGGTGCAGTACACCGATGACGAGGCCCGCCAGATGGTGGAGCTATTTGCGGGCGGCGACATGAACCCCGAGAATAACTTCACTGCGCGAAAGTTCAGCGGAATCCCGGACGAGAAGTAACAGAAGAGAACCGGAACGCAAAACGCCGCCGGGTACGCCGGGCACGCTGATCGTGCCTGACACAAAGTTAGCGGGAGGACGAGCCGATCAAGATCGCTCTGGTTTCCCCCTACGACTTCGCGTACCCGGGCGGCGTGACGACCCACATATCGCGCCTCGCTGACCAGTTCACGGCGCGAGGGCATCAGGTCCACGTACTGGCGCCGTGTTCCGGGGACCCCGGTGCAATAGAGGGTTACGAATTCGTGCCATGCGGCAGGCCGGTGCCCGTGCCGATCGGCGGCTCCGTGGCCCGTGTGTCTCTGACGATATGGAAGCGGCCATCACTGCTGCGTAACGGCGGCTTTGACGTAGTACACATCCAGGAGCCGTTCGCTCCGGTCCCGCCTATCCTGGGGGCGCGGTCATCGTCAGCGCTCACGATCGGCACGTTCCACGCGTTTCACGAGCACGGCCACCTGTACCGGATGTCAAAGTACATGCTGCGAGCGACGCCGCGGCGACTTGATGGGCGCATCGCCGTATCCAACGCCGCCCGGCAGTATGTGGACAAGTTTTTCCCCGGCGATTACGAAGTGATCCCGAACGGCATCGATTACGACCGCTTCGCCACACCGGCCCCGCGGCTGGAAGAGTTCGACGATGGCCGGATAAACATCGTGTTTGTCGGCCGACTCGAAAAACGGAAGGGCCTCCGTTACCTGCTGGCCGCGTACGCCGAGCTCAAGTGGGATTATCCGGAGTTACGGCTTATTGTCGTGGGGCCGGGTGAGCCAGACACCGATTCTCAGCGCGTGATGAGTGAGCGCAACCTGACGGACGTGGTTTTTGCCGGGCGGGTCTCGGACGACATGCTGCCCCGCTACTACCAGGCGTCAGACATATTTTGTAGCCCGGCGACGGGCAGTGAGAGTTTCGGCATCGTTTTACTGGAGGCGATGGCCGCCGGGATCCCGATAGTCGCCTCAGACATCCGGGGATATCAAGACGTGGTCACCCACGGCGTTGAGGGACTCCTGGCGCGGCCGCGCGACGGGATCGCGCTGGCCGGCGCTTTACGGATTTTGATAGAGGACCGGGCGCTGCGTGACCGGATGGGAGCCGCCGGTCGCCTCAAGTCACAGAAGTATCGCTGGTCAGCCGTCGCGTCCCGCGTGCTGGAGTTTTACAAACGTACCGCCGCCCGGCCGGAGTTGGCCGGGACCGTCTAACGGCGCCGCCGGAAAACCTGACGAGCTATTAAACCGAAAGAGCCGGAAAGGCCAGAGGAACGCGTGCCCAGCCTCCAGACCGCCCGCTACGCACTGCGCGGCAAAATCGCCCGGTGGTTTGAAGAGCCGGCCGCCGCGGCTTTGAGCAAGATCGGGTTCTCGGCAAACCTGGCGACGATGACCGGAACCGGGGTAGCGGTGGGCGCCGGAGCGGCCGCCGCAGACGGCCGGTTCTTGCTCGCCGGCGCCCTGGTAGTCCTGGGCGCAGTGTTTGACATGCTGGACGGCGGTATCGCCCGGCTGACCGGCAAAGTATCACGCCGCGGGGCGCTGCTTGACTCGGTCATGGACCGCGTGTCTGAGGGCGCCCTGCTGCTGGGACTCCTCATCTTCTACACCCGCGGGGAGACGTTTGACCAGACCCTGGCGATACTGGCGTTCGTCGCGTTCTCCGGGTCGATGATGGTGAGCTACGTTCGCGCCCGCGCCGAGGGGTTGGGGATGAAGGGCACGGCCGGGTTCGCGACGAGGCCCGAGCGCGTCGTGGTCATCGCTGTAACACTCGGGATAAATCAGCCTGACTGGGGTCTATGGATACTTGCGATAGCCACGCCGCTCAGCGCGTTATATCGTTTCTGGGCCGAGTGGAAGACCGCCGGCGAAGTCGATTGACGCCGGCCACCCGGGACAACGGCGAGGGGCGTCAGGAGACGCCGAACCCGAACCAACGGTCACGACGTATCACGTACCGCACAATGAGCAGAATCACGAATACCACGATCATGAATAAAGAAACCGCCGCGAGGCGGGACCGCGCATCGCGCCTTCCGCTGCGGGTGGCGCTGGCGGTTGCGGTCACTGCGTTTGCCGCCCTCGTGCTGCTCGCTGGCTCCGGCGGCACGACACCCGTACGGGCGCAGGCGCCGTCCATCGAGATCGTGAGCTTCTCGGCCGTCAGCAAGCTCCCGGACGGGATCGAGTTCAACGCCAACGTGACGGGTGATGTTGAAGAGGTGACGGCCCGTTTCACTATCCAGGGCCGGCGTGCGACGCAGTACGACTATCTTGAGTTTGCGGATTCCGGTGAGACCGGAACGTTCACTACGGACGCACCCGCGAGCCTCACTCTTTTCTACCGAACGGACACGTTGGCCCGTTACCTTCCCCCGGGCGTGACCATGGAGTACCGGATACAGGTGCTCGACTCAAGCGGCAACCTTCACGAATCCGAGCTCCGGCAGATCGTGCTGACCGACTCACGGTTTGAGTGGGAGACGATTTCCCGTGGCGGCGTGACCGTGTACTACCACGGCCCGGTCCGCACACGGGCAAACTCCCTGCTGGACGCTTCACTACAGACCGTGGAAAACATGGCCCCTGTTCTCGGCATTGAGAAAGAGGGGGCTCCGATTAACGTCACGATGTACAACAACATCGCCGAGATGATCGGGGCGACCGCGGCCCGGAGCGGTGCGATCTCCCGGGAGTTGATCACAGAAGGTCAGGCGTTTTCCGCCGAGAATCTCGTGCTGGTCCTCGGCGGCAGCGCCCGCGCCACCGGCACCATGTCACACGAGTTGACACACGTCCTGTTGAGCCGCGCCATGTCTGGCGCACGTTCCTCGGTTCCGGCCTGGCTCAGCGAAGGCCTCGCCGAGTACGGCAACATCGATCCGGGTATTGCGTACGATCGCTACCTGGAATGGGGAATCGACACCGGCCGGATACCCCCCCTTAAGTCCCTGGACGCCTTCCCGGGTGATCCCGACCTGGTCATCGTCAGTTACGGCCAATCGAGAGACGTTGTGAAATTCATGGTCGAGTCGTTCGGACCGGACAGGATGGCGGATTTCCTGGCCGAATTCAGCGCTACCCGGCGGATCGATGATGCGATGGTGACGGTCTACGGATTCGACCTCCGCACCCTGGACGAGTTGTGGCGAGAATCGGTTGGCGCGCTTCCGCTGCCTGAGGAAACGGTCTCGGTGAAGCCGACAGCGCGCCCGCTGCCCACGTTTGTGCCCTACACGCTGGATAACATCGGCGCGGCGCCTACGTCTACGCCAGCGCCGGATACAGCCGTTTCACAGCCGGAGGCCACGGCGGCGCCAGAACCGGAATCGGATAGGAAGGTCAGCGGCGGATGTTCCGTCGCCGGACCGGGCGCGCCGGTTGAGGCAGGGATGGTGCTGATGATTCTTGCCGTTGGATCTACCGCTGCGTTTCGCACGGTGCGCGGCAAAAGCGGAAGTTAGCCCCGGAGCCAGCAGGTTCACACCATCGTCCCGGATAGATAGCCCGCCAGGTGGGCCGGAGGACAGCCGGTGACGCCATCGCCACGCCGTGACGGGCTGACGGACTGGTCCTCCACCGGACCTGAGCCTCTGCGGCGGGCGTCGGCAGGCCCTTCTGCACCATAACCCTGAGGAGCTAAACGCGGTCGAGCGTTGAGACAATCGAAAAGCACGGTCGAGCGGGCTGGCACAGGTCCCGGCGGCCCTGAAGACTTGAAGTCATGTTCACTTTGCGGTCGCGTTTCCGCTCAAAGAATCGCCGGCATGGCGTGTGAACT
>JADFRU010000069.1:0-7485 GCA_022561115.1 Chloroflexota bacterium
TTGGGCTTCCGTTTTTCTTGAGTCAGCCAACTTGCCTTGTTCCTGGTGATTCCCCGTGATGTTCCGGTGGTTCGCAGTCGTGGACAGCGATGCCGATGCGCCCTCTCAAAACGCTGTCGCCCGGAGGGTACAACAACCGCCTATCCGGGACGCCGGTCCTCCCAGCCGCCTTTCCAGGGGACATATCGGTTGCGGCTAAAGACGTCCGACACCAAGTCGCCGGCCAACCTGACGCTCACGGTGCGGTTTCTCCGAGGATCGCCCTGCCCCTTGTCTCGACGATGAACAGGGTTACGTTCGACCTCGGTTCGCACTTCGTGGAAGTCGGCATGGCGTCCCATCACGACTGACGGGCCGGGATGTCCGGGCTCCGGGAAGCGGCAACCGGACCCGTCAAAGCTGAGGCCCAGAATAAGCCCCGGTGCTAGCCGGCCCGTTCCTCAAGCCACTCCAGGTTGATCTCGAGGCCGAAACCCGGCGCGTCTGACGGCGTCAGGTAGCCGTCCTTGATGATCGGCGTGCCCGGGAGCGTCACCATCTCCTCCAGCGGAACCCCGGGAGGGGCGACGCCCTCGGAGCGCTCGGCCCACATGACTGCCGGCATGGCGTACGCGAGGTGCTGACCCCACGGGTAGTTGGTGCTGGCGTGGGGGATGACCGTGATGCCATGCGCCTCGGCGAGGTGGCAGATCTTGACGCCGGCCGTCATCCCTCCCACCCAGGACAGGTCAGGCTGGAAGATATCGACCAGCCCGTGAGTGGCCGCCAGGGCGAACGGATGAATCGAGTACCAGTGCTCGCCGGTCGCAAGCGTCTGGTACGGCACCCGCTCACGGACCCGGAAGTAGCTGTCCATGTCCTCCGGGATCAGGTAATCCTCAAGCCACTTGATCCGGTACGGCCTGAGCGCCTCGCATATTCGCACCGCGTAATCGGTGTTGAACGACATCCATGCGTCGACCGCGATCTCCACATCGTCGCCGACCTGTTCACGGGTCGCTGCGACCAGTTCCTCGGTGCGCCTGATGCCGTCAAGCCCGTCCTCCGGCCCTGCGCGCATGAACAGCTTCACCGCCTTGAACCCCAGTTCAAGGAACCAGTCGATGCTGTGCCCGGTGCCGTAAGAGATGTCCGTGTTGCTGGCGTAACAGAATATTTTCTCTTTTTGCGGACCGCCGAGCAGCTCGTAAACGGGCCGTCCCAGGATCTTGCCCTTCAGGTCCCACAGGGCGTTGTCGACCGCGCTGATGGCGAAGCTTGCCAGTCCGGCGCTGCTGTACGGCGAGGCGGCTCGTTGCATCACGTCCCACAGCCGCTCCGTGGCCATGCAGTTCTCACCCTCGATCACGCCTGCGAGGTGGTCGTTGATGATCCTGATCGTCGGGCCGCTGTGCAGGGTCATCCCGAAACCCCAGGTCCCATCCTCCGCCGTGACGACGCATGCCGTTCGCTTCCAGTTGGCCGACCAGTCCGCCCGTGTCAGTTCCGGGTACCGGCGCATGGGACTTATGAAGCCGTCACCGGGTTGTTTCGGGACACGGGGCTTCGTCTTGATCTGCGGCGTGATGTCAATCTCTACGGCGCGAACGGACTTGATCTTCAATTTGCCCTGACCTCCCATACGGTGCTGGCGATACGGCGCTGGCAATACGGCGTTGGCCAGCGCCGGGATTCTATGCCGTAGAGGACGATCGCGGGGGCAGTGCGATCAAGTGGCTGCCTGTCGGCCCGCGGGCGGGCGAGATTCGATCGGCCGGGGCCGTCTTTCAGGGCGCGACGGGCGTATCCCGGAAATTCAGGCGCACAGACATCGGGCCAAGTTCACTCGTAAGAGAGATCACGGCGTGAGGTGACTTTCGTGGCCCGAGCTGCCTTCCCTTTCCCCAGAGGACGTACGGCCGGGAGAGTTTGATGTCGTAGCCGGAAGCGGCTATCTCCCGGTTGAAGCCCTCCATCATCCGGTTGACCAGCGCTGCCAGCGGGCGTCTCGGGTCGCCTTTCGCCCGCCCGACCGGTGACCTGTCATGCAGACGCTTCAGCAATTTTTTGAGAACCGCGATATCGAGACCAAACGAGATGCTGCCCTCCGCCTGGCCCGATACCAGCACGAACATCGTGAGGTCCTCGGTCGTCCTTCCGCTCCTGCGGATTGAGACCGAGGTTCCCTGGACGTTGAGACTGAGGCACGATTTCCAGGTGCTGGCCACCGTGGAGTAGACCGGGCCGAGCAAGTTATCGCGTACCGAGGGTGCGTTTGCGCTATCGGCCTCGATGCCCTCAGACGTGATCACATAGCGCGGGTCCTTGTGTTGAAGCGACGACCACGCGCTGGTGATCATGCCGCGCGCTTCGAGCGCGGAGCACGCTTTTCGGACCATCCCGAGGTTCTGGCTCAGGTGCTTCGCGATCTGGGTCACCGTGATCGTTGGCCTCGGCCCCCCCAGTTCCGTGGTCAGGATACGGCGGGCGTTCGGCCCTCCCAGGTCTCGGGTCAAGATGCCGCGGGCGTTTGGCCCGCCCAGATCTCTGGTCAGGATGCGGCGTGCGTTCGGCCCTCCCAGGTCCCTGGTCATGAGACTGAAGACCGATTTGATCAGCGCCACGGGCGCCGCGCTGTATTCAGCGTCAAGCCTTGCCACAGGCCCGGTGTGCCGCATGGCTCCCTCCCCAGAGTGCCAGTACGTCCAGGTTTTCGGCCAGCCCAACTGAGACCGGCTCTCGTACTGCTCCCTATCGTGCCTCGCTCACGCCAGCGACGCGGGGCCACCCGGTTCATAACCGTCGGACCGCGTGGTCACAACGGATGCGGGCGGACACCCATAAACCACACCGGCCACCCACATGAACGTTGAGATGAGATGGCCGCCGGTTTCGGATTAAATCTCCGTACCAAAACGAAACGTCCGGGAACACCCGTCAAAATCAGACTTATACGCACAGCTGGCCTGGATCTGCCGGCAATCACGACGCTCTCCTGGTTGCCGAAATCCAGTACGCGTCCGACCACCGGCCGTCCTGGATCGAGCGCAGGCCCGGGGGCAACACGATCGTTACCCGCGAAAAGGCCCCGGCGGAACAGCCGGGGCCTTTGATCATCCTATGTAAATGGAACCGAAACCGGGGAGACTACGCCCAATCCCAGTCGCCGGAGAGACAGAAATCGCCATTCACTTCACGAAGCCGGATGACCGGCGCCTTGGGTTGGGCGACGCCCTCGCCATTGTGATTCGGTACCCAGCCATCCACGAAACGCGTCTTCTGGTACGCGAAGCACACGGGACCAATCCCGTCGGAAGCGACGCTGCCGTTACTGTTGATGGAACTCTGGATATCGACGCATATTTTGCTGTCACAATCGAACGGAGTTGATGACGGTGCCGTCAACGCACCGCCGTCGGTGCAGCAATCGATCCAGGTAACGTCCATCAAAGCTGTGCCGGCGGACGGTATCGTGTGCCCCGGCGCTTCGGGCGGATCGTCTTCAACTGACCAGAAGGTGCCGGTGGGCAGGCCCGAGTAGGAGATCCTGGCATGCCCTCCCTCGTTGCCTGCCCCGGCAAAATGGGAACTTCTGACAGTTCCCGAATTCTCGTCCGGGGAGTCCAGGAGGGTGACGAGATGAACCTGCTTCGGGCTTCCTGAGTTGTCCCAGGTCCGGATGAGGGCGAACATCATGATATCGCCGTGCAGCTTCCCATCACTGGTGAAACGGATCTCTTCCAGGCCGCCCAACGCCTCGAAACCGCCGATGTCCAGGTTCACCCCCGGCGTGTTGGCGCTCGAACCGTCGGGTGAGCCGTAGCTGTACCACTCGGCGATCGTACCGGGGTAGTCGATCGGCTCCACAGTCTGCGGCGTTGCGGTACTCGTAATGCCGCCTTTGCGGACGCACCAGGTTGGGATGCAAATATCCCCCGGACCCGTGAAACCGGCGTAAGCGCGCTGAGCGAGCGTCGTGGTGAATTGCGGCGCGACGTAGAGCGCGGTCGCTGCGGCGCCTGCTATTGCGCCCTCCGTCATGAACGACCTGCGAGTAACTCGCGGACCCTTCTTTTGCCGTTCAGGCTTTTCCACCACTCTGGTTCCACCCGTAATCGCCATCAACGCGCTCCTAATTCAAAACCCTACATCTGGTGAGGCCGGACAGACACCGGAAACTTATCCGGGTTGATTGGTAGAGTCCGTGAAAAAGCCATCAAGATTCCGTTGCGTCCGGGTTGGTTCCAGGGGAAATACGCCTATCGACCACCCGGACTGCCGGATTAATTGCAGCCCGTTGAGACGACAGGCATACAGGCGCGCCGGTTTGGAATCATTGGAATCACAGGGGGCAGGGTCCGGAGATACGCCAGTCACAGCGTGACTGAAGTTCGCGGCGACACCCGCTTACTTTGAGGGCCGGGACAGAGTGGGACTCAACACCGCATGTGCGATGAACGACCGAACCATCGATGACGGGGAGCGGACACTGCGGATCAGGCGGAGCGGAGTTGATACGCGTTGTCCAGATTGCCGGTTTCTACAGGATGCGGCGGGCGGCCGCCGCCAGGATAACCGGCAGTTACGCATGTGCGTGCGCGGGAAGCCTGCCTGCCCGGCTGGAAGGCGGTCGGCTTCAGGCGGCCTTGTCGCGCCCGGAGTCGGTCCGGGCCAGGGCGAGTACGGACTCCATGTTGTCCGGCATCACGAACTGGGCCCGTCCGCACTGGGCGCACGAGGACTGCATGCCGTAAGGGCTGGCGTCTGAATACACATCGCCACCGCAGAAGTCGCATATTTTGAATTCGAACACGGCGCTCATCCCATCTTGCTCGGGGTCTCAGGAAAGTCCTACGTTCAGTTCGGCGTCGAGATGACCGATCCGTCAATCGGGAGAGGCATCACGACCCGCGTGACGCCAGTTTCACACGCACGACAGTCGTGTTGGGTTGCGCATTAGTGCAAGTTCAGTGGCCAAAAAGCGCCATGTTTGAGCCGATAGGATCGGACCACTCGTGTGCGCCGGGTTTGTATGGCGAGCACAGCATCGGCAATTTTGAAGTTGCGAATGGCAAAGTTGTAGCGATTCTTTCCACGCAGCGACAATGTAGCTACACGACACGCTGTACTCAGCCCGTGCGCACCCGGCAACCCGAGCGACTTCGCGCTCTGGCTACTGGCATCGGAAGCCGGGTCATCGTCGCCGACCCATCGGGCAACCGGCCGATTACCGGCGAGATTGCGTTCAACCCATGCTTCACGGCGGGTCGATTTGCGGGCCTGCTCGCAAGATCGGCGCGCGATCAAGTCTGAAACTTGCCGTAACCGCGCCCGTCCACGCTTGTTCGATTCCGCGCTATCGAACGAAAATCCGCAACGGCGCGGACATATCGAGAATGGCTTCGGCCACCGCTCACGGGATTATTTGACCCGGTAACGATGGTGGACCGTGTGATCGTGCTCGGAGAATTGCCCGGATGTTCGTAACTTCGCAGACTCGGAACATTGAAAACGATCCGTTATTGATGCCGGAAGAATGGCGCTGATTGCCCGGACAGGGCGATGATCATGAACAGCGGGGCGTATTATCGAATGGCGATGAATGAGTCAATGACACCGCCGGGCGGCCGCAAACAGGACGTATCGACCGGGAGTGAGACTGGTCCACAGTGGATTGGCGCACCCCTGACCCGCGCGCTCGGACGTTTCACCGGGCGGGAGCAAGCGCCCGAGGGGCGTCGAATCTTCGCGACGAAGCGGTTGCACCGAGCCGTCGGCACCTCCCCGCGCCCGGACCGCGCTGGGAGCGCGGAACGGCCGACCATCAGGATGTCGCGTTCATGAATTTCCTGGGCATGGGCGGGTTTGAGCTCATCGTCATCGCAGGCCTGGCGTTTTTCTTGCTCGGGCCGAAGAAGATGATCGAGGTGAGCCGTAACGCAGGCAAGATAATCCGGGACCTCAAGAATGAGCGCGACAAGCTCACAAGGATGGTGATGCAAGAGTTCGACGTTGAAGCCGAAAAGCCCGGCGCTGCGACCTCTGCATCGACGAATGAAGCCGTTCCTGACGGCGCGGTCAGCCGGACCCGGGAACAGGTGACAGATGCGGGCGGCGGTACGGACGCCGAGAACAGCGCGTCACCGGACAGCGCTGACGGACCAGACCAGTCAACAGGACGATCTGCGTGAACGATCGCAGTGAAACGTTCTCTTACCACTTCGGGGAACTCAAGCGCCGGTTCATCCACACGATCCTGTTCTTCTTTGTATCGACAGGCATCGCCCTGGTGTTCCACCGGCAAATCCTTCGCTGGCTGCTTGCGCCGGCTGAAGACCTCAACAAGTTCACTGATGGTCAGGCCATCTACACGGAGCTTACGGAGTTCTGGGGCGCGGTAGTAAGGATTTCTATCACCACCGGTATCGCCGCCACGATACCGTTTTTACTGTTCCAGGTAGTCCGGTTCGCATCCCCGGGACTCAAGCCGAGCGAACGCCGATGGGTCTGGTTCCTTGTACCCGGAGCCCTGATCTCGTTTGCTCTTGGCGTGACGTTTGGCTACTACGTTCTGCTCCCCCCGGCGATTAACTTTCTTCTGAACTTTGGCGGCGACATCGCGACACCGCTCATCCGCATCGGCTCCTACGTCGGCCTGGTGACGTCGCTCCTGTTCTGGCTCGGCGCCATATTCGAGTTGCCGATCGTGCTCTTCTTCCTTGCCAAGATCGGCATCGTCACGCCAAAGTGGCTGGCCGCGCAACGCAAATGGGTCGTGGTGCTGGCCTTCGTGGCGGGAGCCATGATCACGCCCACCTTTGACCCGGTTAACCAGTCGCTTGTGGCGGGACCGATCATCGTCCTTTACGAGCTCGGCTACTGGCTGGCGCGCATTGGCGTGAGGAACAAGGGCAAACGTGGTGTAGAGGCGGAAGCGGAAGCATAGGCCTGAACGCCGCCAGCGCTGAGGCTAACCACCCTCACCGCCGGAGCGCGACCGAGCCGCGCTGCTCTCTCAACACAAAAAAAGACCCGCCGATGAGGCGGGTCTTCGTATCAGATCAAAGCGTTCGTTGGCGCTCACGAAGAGCCTTTGTCGCTTTTCGTCTTGTCGGCCACGTCGTCCTCGCCGCTTATCGACCGCCGCAACTCGCGCAGGCCCTCCCCGATGCTGCCGCCCAGACCCGGCTCGTCGTCATCGTCCTTGCTGTCGTCGTCGTTCTTGCCGGTCACCGAACGCCTGAACTCTCGGATGCCCTTGCCGAGACCACTTCCCACTTCCGGCAAGCGGCCGATGCCAAACACGATCACGATGATCACCAGGATGATGATTAGCTCTGTTGGACCGATCCTTGGCATTATCGCCTCACTCCAGCTATTTCCGGCCAGCTATTTCCAGCCAGTTATTTCCGGGACAGCAACGGATCAGGTGGTCTATATCTGGCCGCCTCAAGTTCCGCGCCCGTGCCATCCGTAAGTATACGCCCGTGACTTTGACAGGATTCC
>JADFRU010000070.1:0-7447 GCA_022561115.1 Chloroflexota bacterium
ACGAGCCGAACGCCTCGGGAGTCGGTGTGGGCGTGCCGCAGCCGATGATTGTGACCGCCGGAGGGGTTTTACTGGCCAAGCTGAGCTTCCTTTATTTAGGTCCCGGTATTTATGTCCCGGTTTTCGTTCCGGCGCGTCGGCGCGGCCCGGTGAGTCAGGTGGGGTTAGCTCTCCTGTGACGGCACGGCGAACATCGGCCCGGCGGTCATGGCGCGGTACATGAGGATCAGGCCCTGCTGTTCTCGCGCTCCGTAAATCTCCGGCGCCGCGCCGCCAGCGGCGAGCAGGGCGGTCATCTCGCGCGTTATGGCGTTTCCGGGGAGCTTCGGGTGGTCGCGGTAAAGCTGGAACGCCTTTCCGGTCACGTCCCACCTGTCTGCGAGCAGGGACCATGCGTGCACAAGCGGCAGAATGGCGTTGACGACGATCTCCCCCGCCCTGCCCCGGCCGATCAGAGCGCGTGCGCCCGTCTGGTCAGCGCTCACCTGAAACGCCTCGATTAGATCGTTCGGTCCGCTCGCGCTGCGAACAGCCTCGATGATATTTTCAAGGGGCCCGCGCTCCCGCCAGCGCCCGGCGAGTACAGCGGCGGCGGCCAGCCGACGCTCCGGCCGGTTATCCGGCCGTCCGCCCGCGGCCCAGGCAGGCGCGAGACCGCGGTGTCCGTGGGATCTCCCGGATGGCCCATTATTCCCACTATTCCCATATATTCAGGGACAGTTCTCCCGGTTTCTGTCCAAACCCTCCGGCCCAGAGGAGCAGCGAGGTAGCATCCGCACCGGCCTCGATGGCATCGCTGAGGCGGGGCCACGGAAGCCGCACCGCCACCCTGCGGAAACCCTGTCTGTTTCGCGAGTAGCCCAGGCACTCCAGGACGGCGATCCAGGCGGCGGCGTCTCCGCCTTTCTCCCGCAGCATGATCGAGGCGCCGGCCGATTTGCCCAGAAAACGCTGATCGCCCGCTGCCGCCAGGTCTGCCGGGTTTCTTGGGTTTACTGGGGTTGGCTGCTCCGTACAGCGCTCGGGTTCAAGAGGTGTTTCGGGGTACGGTGGCGCCAGTACGAGATGGTGGAGGGAACGGCCCGACGCCGTGAGGACGATAGGCCGCGGCTCCCCGGACCTCCGTTCAGGCCGTTCGCCGGTGACGTGAAACAAGACGCCGTTGTACCGGGGATCCCGGTGGTGGCCGTGGGCGCGCCAGCCTGAGGTCCGGACGTGTATCTCAACATCGCCCCGCATGACGCGGCCGTCCGGCCCGCGCAGCACGGCATCGCGGAAGTCCGGGCCGGGCCCGTCCGCAGGCCGCCCGGGGTAAAGGACTGCGTAGATCGCTCCGTCCGCGCCCTGCACCGGCGCGCCCCGGGGCAACCGGCGCCACGCGATCTGGATCGCCGTCTCCGGGAACTGTCTCCCGGCTTTCTGAGTCCTTGAGTCACGAATCCGGGAGTCACGAATCCGGGAGTCACGAATCCGGGCGAGCCTGTGTCCGGAGACGAAAGCGCCGGCCCCCTGGCCCCGTACGCGGTACGGTTTCGAGCGTTCTCTTAAGGCAGGCGCGGGGGGATGCGCGGCCCGTTCAGGGCGAAACTGGATAGTGCGGGACGGGGCGAGCGCGATCAAGCGATCAGTCATCCCCGGGAGCGGCAGGAACGGAACCGGTGAACTCCTGGTGGAACCTCTCGACACGCTCAATTTCTGCGCTCGGCCCGATATATAGCGGGGTGCGCTGATGCAGCCCGGCCGGCTCAATGTCCAGCACCCGCATCACGCCGTCGCTCGCCGCGCCCCCGGCCTGCTCGGCGAGAAAAGCCATCGGGGCCGCCTCGTAGAGCAAACGCAGTTTTCCGTTGCGATTCTTGGTGTCTGCAGGATAGGCGAACACCCCGCCCTGGATCAGGTTACGGTGGAAATCCGCTACCAGCGCCCCGATGTAACGCGTCGAATACGGCCGTCCGGTGGCCGAATCCGTCTCCTTCAGATGCTCAACCCAGCGGCGGTCCGCCTCTGACCATCCGGCGGAGTTCCCCTCGTTGGCCGAGTAGATATGCGTCGTTTCCGGATAGGTGAGCAGGTCCGTGGTCAGGAGGAACTCACCCAGGCTTGGGTCCAGCGTGAAGTGATGAACGCCGTGTCCGGTGGTGTAGACAAACATCGTCGATGACCCGTACAGCACGTAACCGGCGGCAACCTGGTTCCGGCCCGGTTGCACAAGGTCCTCCAGCACGCCCGGGCCGCTCAGGGTAACGCGGCGGCGGATCGAGAATATCGTGCCGATCGGCGCTCCGACGTCTATGTTGGACGAGCCGTCCAGCGGGTCAAACAGGACCGCATAACTGCCGTCAGCGCAGTTCTCCGGCACTGGAACCGGGTCCTCCGCCTCCTCCGAGCCCATCACGCACACCAGGCCCGTCGGACCCAGGGCGTCCACCATCGCCTCGTGGGCGAGCACGTCCAGCTTCTGGACCAGCTCACCCTGGACATTGACGCCGCCGGTGGCGCCAAGGATGTCCACCAACCCGGCCTTGTTAACCTCTCGCGAGATCATCTTTGCGGCCAGCGCGACGGCGTTCATGAGGGCGGTGAAGTCACCGGTCGCGCCCGGGTAGGTCCGCCCGTGGGCGATGATGAACTGCGTCAGGGTGGGCGGACTCTGGACCATCTCGGCCTCCCCGTATCTCTCTCTCGTGTCCGGCTATCTGGCTTCACTGCGTTATTTTCGTCTCAAGGTATCGTCTACCCCGTGGCGCGCATCGTTGCCCGGCGGGGTTGAAGGTATTACCTTGTGACGCACAGATTACAGGGTGACGCACAGATTACAGGTCCGGACCCGCCGCTCCCAGTCCCGTCGATTTCCGGGGTTCCCGGGGTTCAAGGTCTTTCCGGGAGCAGGCGTGTAACAGCGGACCACTGTAGCCTCCCTTAGTGTTGCATCCCCAAAAATCACTCTGGCCGATCACGGCCGCAACGTCCCCGACGAGTTTGCCCGAGACGTTTCTTGAGGAGAACCCCCATGAACCTGACGGATCTCAATAAGACTGCGCTGGAGCTGGTCGCGGCCGGCAAGGGCATCCTGGCAGCCGATGAGAGCACCGGCACGATGACACGGCGCCTTCAGAGTATCGGGGTCGAGTCCACCGGGGATAGCCGCCGCGCATGGCGCGAGCTGATGTTCACGTCTGACGGGTTTGGCGAGTACATCAGCGGCGTGATCCTGTACGACGAGACGATCAGACAGAGTTCGGACGACGGCCGGCGGCTCGTGGACATCCTCAACGACGCCGGCGTGATCCCAGGAATCAAGGTGGACCGGGGCACGCACCAGCTTGCCGGTACGTCTGGTGAGGTGGTCACTGACGGGCTGGACGGCCTGCGCGCAAGGCTTGCCGAGTACCACGGGCTGGGGGCGCGCTTCACAAAATGGCGCGCCGTTATCGCCATCGGCGAGCGAATTCCGTCCAACTACTGTATCGACGCCAACGCACATGCCCTGGCGCGCTACGCGGCGCTTTCCCAGGAAGCCGGGCTGGTGCCGATCGTCGAGCCAGAGGTGTTGATGGACGGCTCGCACTCGATCGAACGCTGCTTTGACGCGACGGAGCGGACCCTGCGGCGGACGTTTGAGGAGCTGGCGGCGCAGCGGGTCAACCTTGAGGGCATCCTGCTCAAGCCAAACATGGTGCTCTCAGGACATGAGGCGCAGGACCGCGCAAGCGCCGAACAGGTCGCGGCGTCTACGATCGAATGCTTCAAACGGACCGTCCCGGCAGCCGTTCCGGGCATCGTATTCCTGTCCGGGGGACAGGGTGATGAAGAGGCCACGGTGAACCTTGACGCCATCAACCGCCGTGCGACGGCGGAAGGCGCGCCATGGGAACTAAGTTTTTCCTACGGCAGGGGCCTGCAGGCGACACCGCTCAAGGCATGGGGCGGCTCGCCATCGGATATCGGCAAGGCCCAGAAGGCGCTGCTGCAACGCGCCCGACTGACAAGCGCCGCCCGGCGCGGGGAGTACTCACCGGAGATGAAGACCCCGGCAGGTTAGCCCTACCGGTGGTATTTTGATCACCCCACCCGGGATCGAAATCCGAGGACCGACACAAAACCCGTTACAAGGACAGGTAAATGCCCCGAATCAATCGTGTGATCGAACTGTGGGAACAGGGACAGCCCGTCTACCACGAATCGACCGGCCCGCTCACGTATGAGAACGGCAAGAAGATGTCAGACACCTGGGCCGACTACCTGCTGATGGACTTTGAGCACCACGCCTTCGACATCGTCGGGCTGACCGCATTCATGCAGGGCCTCGCGGACGCGGGCCCGACGCGCAGCGGTCACCGCACCCCCACCGTTATGACGACGCTGCCCTCAAACTGCCGGACGCGCGACGAGATGCTCGCCAACTCATGGCAGGCCCGGCATGTCCTGTCCACCGGGGTACACGGGCTGCTTCACACCCACACGAGGCAGGCCGACGCCGTGCAGGCGTTCGTGGAGTCCGTCCGTTACCCGTTCCAGACCATCGGGATCGGCAAAGGGCTCCTGCAGGGTCAACGCGGGGCCGGTGGGCAGCAGCAACCGGCAAAGATCTGGGGGCTGACCCCGGCGGAGTACACAAGAGTCGCTGACCCGTGGCCGCTCAACCCGGAGGGCGAGATCATCCTCGGCCTCAAGATCGAAGACCGGGAGTGCCTGGCCAACTGCGACGACCTGGCTGCGGTGCCGGGAATCGCGTTCGGTGAGTGGGGCCCCGGCGATATGGGCATGTCGTTTGGCAACGCGGACGACCATGATCCGCCCTACGCCCCGGAGATGGAGGCGGCGCGCCAGCGCATTAAGGCGGCGTATGACCGTAACGGCGTCAGGTTCCTGTGCGGCTGGAACGACCCGAATCTCAGCGTCGAAGAGGCCACCAGGAAGATGATCGACGAGGGGACGATGATTATCGGCGGCGGCGAGGAGGCGGCGAAGTTCGGCCGGGAGTACAAGAAGCGCACGATGACCGTCTAGAAACGCCACGCCCGCGAATCACGGGCGACGATGGCGCGCGGCGGCCCGCATGCGGGGCCGCCGCAAGGTGCGATAATTGACGCCGTGAGACTTTGACAAAAGTTTCACAATGTTTGATACTCCCCGCTTCTAACGGTAGCCTTGACTGACACGATTGAACCGAGGCGCGGCGCGCGCCCGCGTGGGGACGACGTCTGAACATGCCGGACCGGGCCGATTCCGGTTCGAGCCGGGAGGGGACCGGAACGCGGAACACCTCGTTACGGTCCCGGTTCTATTCCGGGTTGCAAAACTCAACTACCCCGGCACACAGAAACCCCGGGACTTCTCCGGACAGGCTGAGCACGACACCATCCCGTATCTACCGCATTCACCGGGGTCCTGATGATTCCGACTCATGACCAGGCTGCGACGAGCTACGTGTTGCACTCCGCAAACGAGCTCGACGTAAAATTTATCCGCCTCTGGTTCACCGACATCCTCGGCACGCTCAAGGGCTTCGCCATCACTGTCGATGAACTTGAGGAGGTGCTCGACCGCGGGGCCACGATCGACGGCTCCTCGATCGCCGGGTTCGCGCGCTCCGACGAGTCTGACATGATCGCCATGCCAGACCCGACAACGTGGCAACTTCTCCCGTGGCGTCCGCGTGAGAACGCCGTGGCCCGCATGTTCTGCGACATCCTCCTGCCGGACGGGACGGCGTTTGAGGGCGATCCCAGGCACGTGCTGCGCCGCAATATCCAGCGCGCCTCGGACATGGGGTTCTCTTTCTACGTCGGCCCGGAACTCGAGTACTTTTACCTTGAGAACTCCGACACCGTCGTACCGGTGGACCAGGGCGGATATTTTGATCAGACGTCCGCTGACACAGGGCCGGACCTGCGCCGCGAGACGGTGCTGGCTCTTGAGGAGCTGGGCATCCCCGTAGCGCACAGCCACCACGAGGTCGCACCCGGTCAGCACGAGATCGACCTGCGACACCAGAACGCCCTCGCGATGGCGGACACCGTGATCACGTACCGCGTGGTGGTGAAGGAGATCGCGACGCAGCACGGCGTGTACGCAAGCTTCATGCCCCGGCCGATCAATGGAGAGAACGGCAGCGGAATGCACTGCCACCTGTCACTGGCCCGGGGCGAGCAGAACGCCTTTTTTGACGAGGATGACTCCCTCCACCTGTCCTCGACCGGCCGCAGCTTCCTGGCCGGACTGATCCGCCACTCCGCAGAGATCACGGCCGTCACGAACCAGTGGATCAACTCGTACAAGCGGCTCGTGCCCGGCATCGAAGCCCCGGCATACAGCGTCTGGACCGGTGGCAACTGGGGCGATCTTGTCCGGGTGCCGCCGTACCAGGGACGCGCCGAGGCGGTACGCATCGAGTACCGGGCCCCGGACTCCGCCTGCAACCCGTACCTGGCGTTCAGCGTGATGCTCGCAGCGGGGTTGAAGGGCGTGGAAGAGGGCTACGATCCCGGAGAGCCGGTCTCGAAGGATCTTGACAGCATGTCCCCGGACGAGCGCGCCGCCGCCGGCGTGTCCCGCCTGCCCAGCAACCTGGGCCAGGCGCTTGAGCTGTTCCGGGAGAGCGAGCTGGTTCGAGAGGCCCTCGGAGACTCGGTATTTAACAATTTCATCCGCAACAAAGAAATCGAGTGGCGCGAGTTTGAGGCGACGGTTACAGATTACGAAGTCAAACGTTACCTGAAAAAGCTCTGACCTCCCCTCCCCCGGCTTTACGTCTGAAATCCAAGAGAGACCCCGCTTAAATCCATGACAGACCCCGCAACCATGAACCGCCCCCGGGACCGCGATATAACCAACCCCGGAACTGAACCCGGGACCGGCGATGGCTCCCCGCGCTCCATCTGCCCGGTGCACGGCCCGGCCGGCCGGCCGATTAGCAGTCGCCCTGCGGTGAAACTCCCGCGCCTCAAGAAGATGCGCAAGGTGGGGTTGTACGACCCGGCCTTTGAGCGTGACGCCTGCGGCGTGGGCATGGTCGCCAATATCGACGGCACGCAGAACCACCTGTTGATGGACCAGGCGGTGGAGGTGCTGGTCAACCTCGGGCACAGGGGCGCCTGTGGCTGCGACCCGGAGACCGGCGACGGAGCGGGAATCCTGTTCCAGACGCCGCACGCCTTCTTCGCCCGTGTAACGCGTGACCTGGGTTTTGAATTGCCAGAAGCCGGCAGTTACGGCGTCGGCATGATCTTCCTGCCGCAAGACGCGGCGCTGCGCGAGCGCGTCGAGGCGGAGGTCGAGGCCGGGCTGGAGGAAGAGGGGTTGACGCTCCTCGGCTGGCGCGACGTCCCGACCGACCCGGGCGCGATCGGCGCCCTGGCGCGCGAAGTGATGCCGGTCATCAGACAGGTATTCGTTACCGGGACCGGTGAATCCTGGAAAAGCGTTGGTGACGGGAACGGTGTCA
>JADFRU010000071.1:0-7413 GCA_022561115.1 Chloroflexota bacterium
GACATTATGATGAGGAAATTGGGACGTTTCTTGCTACCACGAATCGCCATCGGTCAGACCCTCCTTACCTGCGTTGTCTGAGATAAATTCATCATTGGAGGCGACCCCTGAGAGTAGCCGTGGCCAGTCCTGGCTCGAACCGCTGGCGCTAGGTGTCCCCCAGGCAGTAGCACACCATGCTTCCGTCCGATGTGCAGGGCGACTCGTTCCAGACGCTTGTAGTTGTGCTGGTAGAACTGCTTGTAGGCCTCGCAGAAGTAGGGGAGCGCATGACTGGATTCTCCCTCGTTGATGATGCGGTACCGAGGGCACTCGCCATGACACAGGAGTTGCCAGGGACAGCCGAGGCAATCGGGATGAAAATGTCCCTTGGACCGAGACAGGCCCACCAGTTTTTCATCCCTCATCATCTCGCTCAGGTTCGTGTCGTGGATGTTACCCAGCCTCCAGTCCTCTTCTACCAGAAAATCGCACGGGTAGCAGTCGCCGTTATGTTCAAGCACCACGTAACCGCAAGTAGCGGCCATCTCGCACATCTCGGCCGGCTGACCCCACAGCATCTGAATCAGGTTGTCGAACCAGCGGATCCTGACCCTGTCGATGCCGATATCGACCCAGGCGTCGAACAGTCCCCGCAGGAAGGCGCCGTACTGCTCCGGCGTGATCGAGCCGGGGCTGATCTCGCCGGTTTGCGCCACGCTCAGATGGGCGGGCACAGGCTCTGCGCAGGGGATGAACTGGAGATTGTCAAATCCCTCGGCCACGAGCCAGCTCAGCACCTCGCGCGGGTGTTCCACGTTGGCGCTGTTGACCACGATGAGCACGTTGAACGGCACGTCGTAAGCGCGCAGATGCTCTATACCGTCCATCACACGCTGATGGGTCGGCCGGCCCTTCCAGTCGACCCGAAAGGCGTCGTGCAGCTCAGGCGGTCCGTCCAGGCTGACGCCGACCAGGAAACGCGAGTCGCTCAGGAAACGCGCCCACTCCGCATTGATCATCGTGGCGTTGGTCTGAATCGAGTTGCTGAACGCGAACCGCGGGTGGAGCTTGTTCTCCCGCGCCACGCGTTCCTGCAGTTCGAGAACGGCGCGATAGAAGGGCAGCCCCATGATCGTCGGCTCGCCGCCCTGCCATGCGAAGTTGTATTGCGGGGCGAACCCGTCCACGTACTGCCGCAGGAACGCCTCGAACGTCTCAAGTGTAAGCTTGGGGTGATCCGCCCACGGGTACAACTCCGCTTTGCGCAGGTAAAAACAGTAGCCGCAGTTGAGATTGCACCGGCTTGAGGTTGGCTTCACCAGCACGCTGAGCGGGCGTTTCATGCGCCGTACCTCTTCCCATCCGGGACAGGGTGGTTCCAGCGCGGCAGCCGGATGCAGTTTAGTGCGCCGCGTCCACCCGTGCCGCATCTCATATAGAGACGGCTGCCCGGATGCACCCGGGCAATCGCACCGAAGCAGACGCGCGCGATGAGCGCGACGGCGGGAGACCGGCTTTGAGCGCAGGAAACGCCCCGGACGCCTCCGGACGAGGAGGCGGCAGGCACGAGTACCCGTTCGAGAGCCATTTCTTGAACGTCGATGGCGTGCGCCTGCACTACGTCGACGAGGGTGCCGGAGACCCGGTCCTGATGCTGCACGGTCAGCCGACCTGGTCCTACCTGTGGCGAAAGATCATCCCACCGCTCGCGGCCGGACGCCGCGCCATCGCTCCCGACCTGATGGGTTTCGGTCTGTCGGACAAACCGACGGACCGCGACTACACATTCCTGGAGCACGCCGGGATGCTGGAGCGGTTTATCGGGACGCTCGGGCTCAAAGACCTGACCCTTGTGCTGCATGACTGGGGCGGGCCGATCGGCCTCCAGTACGCCGTCCAGCACCCGGAGAACATGAAGGCGCTCGTGCTGGTCAACACCTTTGCGGGCACCGGATTTCGGGCTCCATGGTGGTTCCGGTTGCCGACACGAACACCGGTGCTGTCAGACCTGCTTGTGCGAAGGTTCGACCTGTTCGGGCGATATGCCGTACGGTTTGGCAGCCTGTCACGGGTGCCGGCGGAGGTGCGACGCGAGTATCGGGAGCGGCACCCCGATTACGCATCGCGCAAGGGCGTTGCGGCGTTCCCAAAGATGATCCCGCTGAGCAGCCGGGACGAGGCATGGCGGCCGATGGCGGAGACGCGCCGGCGACTGACCGGACTGAAAACGCCGACACTGTTCATCGCAGGCGACCGTGACCCGGTGACCAGGTGGCTGGGCGTGGACTGGATACTGGAGGCCATGCCGCATGCCCGCGTAGAGGTCGTGGAGAAGGCCGGCCATTACATCCAGGAGGATCAGCCGGGCGAGCTGTCACGGCTCATTCTTGAGTTCCTGGACGGCCCGGATTAAAACGAGTCGACACCGGCCATCCCCCGGCCGCATTCGAGGTCCGACGTGGAGACGAGAGGAACGACAAATGGTCTATGAGCCTTACAAGAAGACCATCAGCGCCCGGCAAGTGACCAGGGTCGTGTACTGGGTCTGGATTTTCTTCCCGTACTTTTTGCGGAAGCCGCTCACCGCGCTCGGCTTGCTGTGGATTCTCGGCATGAAAAAGGTGTTCCGGGTGAACAGCCGCAATGAGATGACGCCGACCGAGAAACTGGGCAACCTGTCGTTCTGGGGCGTCCCGGAGGTGGACCTCGACGACTATCGGCTGAGAGTCGGCGGACTGTGCGAAAACGAACTGGAGCTGGATTTCAAGGCCATCCTCGCCCGCCCGGCCATCGAAAGGCCGACCCGGATGGACTGCGTGGGTGGGTTCCGGAATAACAGCGTGATGAAGGGCTTCCTGCTGGCCGATCTTATCTCGGAATCGAGCCCGATGGCAGGCGCCGAGACTGCGGTGTTCCGCTGCGCCGACGACTTCTTCACGACGAGCCGGTTAAGCGACCTGGAGGCCGCGGACGCACTGCTTGTTTACGAAGTAAATGGAGAGCGCCTCGCCCGGTTCGGGTCGCCGCTGCGGCTCGCTATTCCCGGCCTGTACGGGTACAAGTGGGCGAAGTGGATCACCGACATCGACATCGTCAGCGGCTTCCCGCCGGGCTACTGGGAGAAGCGCGGGTTGCCGAAGCGCGGGCGTGTCGGTGACATCTGGTAGGCGCCGTCCGGCGCTAGCATTTGGCGGCCCGTAAATTGCACCATGCCATGAACGGAAGCATAAAGACACGGCCAGACCGGACCCGGCCGGGCAGCGACCGGTCAGTAAGATTCAGGAGATCACATGCGGCTCGATGGCAAGGTAGCCCTCATCACGGGCGGCGGAAGCGGTATCGGCGCAGCGAGCGCCCGGTACATGGCGAATATCGGCGCCGCAGTGACGCTGGCCGGTATACCGGCGCAGGGCGTCGAAGAGGTGGCGGCTGAGATCGCTGCCCGCGGCTCGCAGACGTTGGCCGTACCGACCGATGTAACCGTCGAGAGCGATGTGCGGGCAGCGGTGGAGCGTACTGTCGAGGTGTTTGGCAAACTCGACATTATCGTGGCCAATGCCGGGATTCAGCGCCACAACACCGACATCGACCTTTTCGAGATGGAGGAGGAGGAGTGGGAACGCACACAGGACGTCAACCTGCGCGGCGTTTTCCGGACCTGCAAACACGGATTGGCGCAGATGATCCGGCAGGGCGGCGGCGGGTCTGTTGTGATCGTCAGCTCGATCACCGCATTGAACGGCCGGACGCCCAATGTCTCCTACATGACCGCCAAGAGCGGCCTGCTCGGCCTGAACCGCCACATCGCCGTCCACTACGCAAAGCACGGCATCCGGTCTAACGCTGTGTGTCCCGGCGCCCTGGAGCGCACGCCGGACTGGGACGAGCACCCGGACCCGGACGGTCGCCGCGAGACAATGGAATCGGCCATCCCCCTTGGCCGGCTGGGCACGCCGGAGGACATAGCGCCGTGGATCGCTTTCCTGGCTTCAGACGACGCCGGGTACGCGACCGGCGGCCACTACGTCATTGACGGAGGCATGACCATCGCCTGACGCGAAGCAGGCGCTCGCCAGTCCAAATGTCGAAAGACGCCGCTGGATGTGGGCGGCCCGGGCCCGGGTCAACCTGCGGCAGGCTCCGGGGATGTATGTTCACCGCTGCCCTGGCCGAGAGACTCCACCAGCTTCGTCATTCCGTCGAACCACTTTTGCTGTGTCCCGGCGTCCCACGCAGGATCAAAGTCCGGGTACTTCCGTAACACCATTTCAGCGATCGATACGCCCGCGCTTTGCGCCGGTACGACGGTGGCCGGTTGTGGGGCTGGCCGCTCTGCTGGCTGGTGGCGCTGCCGGCCAGATCCGCTCGGGGAGCGCCGGGATACGTGTCTGCCGGCAAGGACGTACGACGATAGTTCCAGCCCGGCGTCCTGCGCCGCCTGTATGAAGAACGCCTCGCACTTCGCGAGCACGCCTTCCTTTGCGCCAAAACTCCTGAACGCCTCCCGGAACTGCGCCCGGGTTGCGCGCGGCAGATCAAGATCGAACACCGGGCCGTAGTGCCTTCGCAACAAAGCTTGCAGCGCGGATCTGCGTTCATCGCCTTCCAGGCCGGTGAGTCGCTCAAGGACCTCCGTCGGCCGCCCGTCATCGTCCACCAACTCCAGCGCACGAAGCCCGGTCATCAACTGAATCCCGGTGCTCCCGGATATCCGCTGACCCCAGACACTTCGATCTATCCGCGCAGGCATCCCTTCTCTCAGCCATTCCAAAAAATTACGGAACGTCCGATACGGGACATACGGGGGTATCGTGGGGATAGGAGATGTCACGTTTATCACGATGGGAAACTGGGAAGGGCTCAATCGTATCGGGACCAAACTATCCCAGTGCCATTCCAAAGTCAATGGACATTCGGAATTAACCCTTGTTCATTCTGGACAGTTTTGGAAATTGCTTTTCAGACTACCGAGAATAGTCCCCAACGGAACCGGTCTACCCCTCCACTTATCCCGGCCCCCGGATCATCGGGAGTCGTGAGGAAAAGAGGGAGCGCCCGGCAATCAACACCAACCGCGGGAGGCTGGCATGCTGTTACCGGTCCACTCGATAATCCCTGACCCCGACCAGCCACGCAAACTGCCCAGAAAGGGCCGCAGCGTGAGCACCTCTGACGATCTCCGCACCCTGGAGTTGCGTCAACCCCTTGTCGTCAGGCCCATCACTGATCGCACGGGTCAACCGGACGCCCCTGCCTACATGATCGTCGTCGGAGAGCGCCTGTGGATGGCAGCGCGGCGCTCCGGACTGACTGACATCGATGGCCAGGTGCGGGCCGGGATCCCTGAGCAAGAGGTGCGGGAACTTCAGCTCAGCGAGAACTACCACCATGAGAAGATCCCGGCCATGCAACTCGGTCGCGCTTTCCTTGAGTACAGGGAAGAGCACTCCGTGACGCAGCAGGAACTGGCGCGACGGACCTCGATCACCCCCGGCACCATCCACCACTACGAGAGCCTGATCAGAAACCTGGACCCGGAACTCGGCAAGAAGGTGGACTCCGGCGAGCTCACCTTCAAAGAAGCGCGAAGCATCGCCGATATCGACGACCACTCACGTCAGCGTGAGATCGCGGCGCCATTCGTCTCGGGCCAGTTGAGCTCGGTCTATGTTGAGCGGATAGTCGGGCGGGCAAAGAGCTTCCCGGGCAAGTCGATCGATGACCTGCTTGACGAGGTAGTCAACGGTGCAAAGCCAGCCCCCGCGCCGGAGCCTGCGCCACCCGTGAGAGCGCCCGAGCCCGTGATTCGCCAGCGAAAGGACCTGGAGGGAATGCTCCTCCAACTTGCCGGACAGCTCGACTCCCTCCCGCTGCAAACCATCCCCGAGTACCGAAGACTCAAGCTGGTATCCACCCTCCGCATCCTGGACAGCCGCGTGCAGCTCGCTCTGCACCATCTGTCCAGGGGGCCGCTATCCGGCTCCGGCATGCCCCCTGCGCTGGTGGGAGCCGCCGCCAGGAGATAGACCCACAAGGACAACGTCCCGTCCGGCGCTTCTCGGCCCCCCCCAGACCCCAAACCGTTAAGCCGCCGGACCCCGGCCCCCTCCCCATCACCCCTGGGGAGGGGGTCTTTTTTGTTCGTTTATCCACGTTCATCTAACCGGGAACATACGGTTACGAAAAGCTGGAATGTAAACCCTGCTCCCCGTTGGTTATCGCGAGATATTAATCCGGCAAGAACGTCGTCACCGCGTCAAATCACATGGCCACAAGCTCTTGATCTTCCCGGCGATCGAACAGAAATACTCGGCCAGACACGTTACGCGTGAACAGCGATTAAACGCCGCGAACCACGGCCGCTGCAATAGCGCGACAACAGGCTACAGCCGGGTCCGCACCGCCTTCTGCGGGTCGTGCCTGGTCGTGTCTGAACGAAGGCTCCCGGTCAGGCCGCCCCCTCAAAGTAGCGGCGCGGGTTGTCGACCATGAGTGCATGGACATCGCCATCCGTCCCGCCGAGTTCTTTCAGGTATGGCAACGCCTGCCGTGTGATGAACAGGAACTGATCCGGGTTGCGGACAGCGCGCTCGGCGAACGCCTGCCGGGGCTGGATCAGCATCATGGCCGAATTATCGTGCCCGAGCATCAATCGATCGCCATAGCCGCGATCAATCAGCGCCTTGACCGTTTGCGTCCGTTCACGCCAGTCCGGCACCCCCGGCCGGTGTGACGGGTACCGGTCCATCCCAACCCACACACCTTTTTCAAGCAGGCCAGTCAGGTACTCAAGGTCTGTCGTGTCGTTGCTGTGGCCGATGCACACACGGTTCAGGTCTACGCCCTCGTCCTCGAAAATCTTGATCTGCTGATCCCCGACACGCTCGGGCGCCCAGGTGTGCGTGTAGATCGGCGCGCCCGTCGACTGATGCGCCCTGGCGGCGGCGCGCAGGATGATCTCGCCCTCTGGCGTTACACCGCCGACATCGTTGGCAACCTTGATCACGCCCGGCTTGATCCCCGTTCCTTCTATCCCCTCCTCCAGCTCACGAACGTAAAGCTTGGCGATATCGCTCGGATCAGCCACCCGGAATACGCGCGGAATCTCGAGCCAGGTCCCGGTCGCAGCGATGATGTTGACGCCGCTTTCGCGAGACACCTGCTCGATCACACGGATGTCACGTCCGAGGTCCATCGTGGACAGGTCCAGTACCGTCTCCACGCCACCTGCGCGGGCGTCGGAAAACATTCGGATTCCTTCGGCGATGGCCTCATCCCGCGGCACGAAATCCGGGAACGTCGCCTGGATACCTGCGGAGGTGATCAACACATGCTCGTGCGAGAGCGTGAAACCCATCTCGGAGGTATCTATCGGCCCGAGCACCGTGTTTACAGTCGCCATCCCGTTTCCTCCCGGATCATTGCTGGCTG
>JADFRU010000072.1:0-7327 GCA_022561115.1 Chloroflexota bacterium
TCAAGCGGCACAACGGGACTGTCAAAAGGCGTGATGTTGACCCATCACAATCTCACTTCCAACGTTGAGCAGCTGAACAGGCGTCCGGGTGAGATTGCGGAACCGCGAGCTGACGATGTTGTGCTGGTCCATCTGCCGCTATTTCACATTTACGGCATGAATGTGCTTATGAATCCCTGCATCGCCCTCGGGAGCCTGCAGGTGATGATGGGCCGTTTTGATATGGATGATTTCCTCGGGTTACTGGAGCAGCACCGCGTGACCGCCCTGTATACGGCTCCTCCGGTACTCGTCGGATTGTCCCAATACCCGGGCGTGAAAGATCACGATCTGTCCGCGTTGCGGTTTATGGTGATCGGCGCAGCGCCGCTTTCCGAGGAGTTGCAGACCCGCGTCCAGGAAGTAACCGGGGTTCCGGTGTTGCAGGCTTACGGCATGACCGAGACATCGCCGTACACGAACATCGATTTCGCCGAGCCTTCCCGTGCGCGCCCGGGCTCCGTGGGTCCCCCCGCCGCCGACACTGAACAGAAGATCGTGGACGTAGAGACCGGAGCCGTAGAGTTGCCTGTCGGCGAGGACGGCGAGTTGTTGATGCGCGGCCCGCAGATCATGAAGGGTTATTTCGACGACCCGCAGGCCACCGCGGAGACGCTTACCGAGGACGGGTGGCTGCACACGGGCGACATCGCGCGGATGGACAGCGACGGCTACGTGTGGATCGTCGACCGCAAGAAGGAACTCATCAAGTACAAGGGTTTCCAGGTCCCTCCGGCCGAGTTAGAGGGACTGCTACTGGAGCATGACGGGGTAGCCGACTGCGCTGTGATCGGCAAACCGGACGACGAGTCAGGTGAGATCCCGAAGGCGTTCGTCGTTCGCAGGGACGGGGCGTCTGTCGATGGCGCCGGGTTGATGCGGTTCGTCGCCGAACGCGTGGCAACGTTCAAGCAGGTGCGCGAGGTGGAGTTCGTCGATTCGATACCGAAGAACCCGTCCGGCAAGATTCTCCGGCGGGTGCTGATCGAGCAGGAGCGCGCACGGTAAGGCCGCGTTCAAAGTTAAACGCGGGTCCAGAGCCCGGTCATCATCTGAGAAACCGCAGCGAATACGTCTCGGTGATGAGACCCCTCACATTTACGTCCGTGAGAGAGGGCTTGCCGGGCAGGGATTTAACCGAACGAGAAAACCTTGAACGCCTCGGCGAACCGGTAGCCGACCTTCGCGCCGGTGCGGCCACGCCACTCGCGCATGCGCGAATCAACCTCCGGGTACTGCACCTGGCTCTCGTGAGACTTGAGCGCGGCGATCGCCTTCTCCATGTCGTCTTCAGTCAGCTCGTTAAAGAAGTCCCCGCGCTCCGGCCCAAGCATCACCCACACCTCCCGAACCTTGTGCGGCTCGAATCCTTCTTCCAACAGATCCGGGTAGGTCAGCCGGTCTCGTGCCGTCGGGTAGACAGCGGACAGCGCCGCTTCACCTGCGGCCTGGTGGTCCGGGTGGCCTACGTAAAATCCCGCGTCCAGGCTTCGATCCGGGTTCGGGCAGATCAGGATGTCAGGCTTGTGGCGGCGAATCTCCCGGGCGATAGCTTTTCGGAGTTCCAGGGTCGGCTCAAGCTCTGAGTCCGGGAATCCCAGGAACTCGACCGTCTTCAGCCCGAGGACTTTGCCCGCCGCGATCTGCTCTCGCTCACGCGTCTTGCTGAGGGATTCCTGCGTCTCTTTCGGGTCGTCGCTGCCCTTGCTGCCGTCCGTACAAAGTACGTAGACGACCTCCAGCCCCTCACGGATCATTTTGGCGACGGTACCGGAGCATCCGTACTCGGCATCGTCAGCGTGCGCCACGACCACCATGGCGCGTTTGTAAGGTGGATCGGGATCAATCGCCCTCGGCATCTGTGCAGGACCTCCGACGCGACGGGCGTAAACGAGACGCGCCGTCGTGGATACAGTTCGATAAATAAAGAGCGCGTCCGAAAACACCCCCCGGAAACACGCTCAAGGATTTTACATCCGGGATCTGGATCTGGGACCGGGATTCGGGGCCGGGATCACGGCCAGAGCAACAGGTCGCCATCGTCCCGTGTTTCGTTCCGGTGCCGGCTCCAGACCGTGACGCCACCTTCACCGACCACGGTGAACCGGAAATCCTGGCTGAAGATGGCGGTATGACTGTCGATCCCAAGGTATGTGAATCGTCCGAATCGGCTCCATCGCCTTAAACGCATACCGATCCGTGAGGCCGACTCATATCGCGGGACGATGACCGCTCCGGGGAAGATATTGAACGCTGGACCCCATCGCATCCGCGAAGCCGGTATGTGTTCTCCAAACACGGAAGCAGAGGCTCCAGAGGCGACGACGATGCCGTTCAGTTCGATCAGGTTTCCGATAGCGTCCCATGCCCGGCTGAACTGGAGGGTCTGGTACAGATAGCTGGCATCCCCGTCCGTCATGTAGATGACACTGGCGGCCCCGATCCGCTCAGCCAGGGCCTCGTCCATCGCTGAATCCCGGTCGATGACCGGAACGGGGTCCGATACAGCGCCGAGTTCGCGGAAATACGCCGCCCCGGTCTCCGCGATAGCCAGGGCGCGTCCGGGATCCTGGCCGCAAGCGGTCGGCAGAACGACGACCCGCTTCTCACCCACCACCTTGTCCAGCATGATGCTGTCGACGTACTTCATCGCGGGTTCAAACTCTCCGCCGCCCGTCATAACGAGTATGCCGTTCACCTGGCTGACTCCCCACCTGTCACAGGTAATCTCATTTCACGGCTCCGTCTCGGGTTGCGGACGCTGGTTCAAGCCCCGACAGGAAATCGAGGACAGGGCGGCCAGTCAGGTCACTTCTGTCGAATGCGCCGATGTGATCTACACCGGGGCAGCAGAAGTATTCCCCGTTCGAGATCATGGAAGCATCGGCCTCGACCCACGGCAGCATCCTGTCGTGTTCGCCGACAAACATCAACGTCGGCGCATCGAGAGACGAAAGCCTTTCCGCAACGCCCGGCCAGTCCAGCAGCCCCTCATCCGACAGTGCGAGCGCCTCCGGGTCCGGGTCCGGCAGATGATCTTTACCCGGCGTGTTCTGCCGCAATGCCCGGCGCAGGGCGCGCACGCTGCCCCGCCTGAGAGTCGCCGTCCGCCTTGCCATGCTATCTCTGGTGAGCCTGGTGGCGCGGGCGTGCATCCCTCCCACAACCAGGCCGCGCAGCCGGTCCGGGTGCCGGAACGCCATCTCCAACGCAACCCGGCCGCCGAGCGAAAAACCGAGCATGTCGAACCGTTCAGCCCCGGCGGCCTCCGCAACGGCGATAGCATCTGACAGCCGCTCCCTCATGCGATACGCCTCCAGATCGTGCGGCGTGTCGCTGCGGCCGTGGCCCAGGATGTCAAACGAGATCACGCGGGACCGGCTCTCCAACAGGTCAATCCAGCCGGCGTCACGCCAGCTTTGCGCTGACTGCGCGAACCCGTGGTGCATGAGAAGCGGGAAGCCATCGCCTGTGACTTCGTAGTAAAGACGGCGGCCTGACGAAGTGACGTAAGGCATCCTGAACAGGGTAACGGACACGAGTCCGGAACGGACCCGGCGCGCCGGGTGCGAACGTGTTCAGCCGGTTAATCAGGCCGGCGGAAAATACTGTCATCCACGATGCCCGTGCCGGGAGGCGTAGTGGGCCTGGCGGGGGGTTCAGCCTCGCCCATCTCCGCTCCCGGTTCGTCAGGTTGCATGACTTCGCTGTCTGACCGGGCGATTACCGCTCTATCAATGATCAGCCCGTCGCCAATCTCGTACACCTCTTCGGCCATGTCGAGCAGGGTCTGGTCGTGCGTCGTCGTGATGATCGCCATCTCTTCCGCACCCGCCATCTGTTTGAAGAGACCGAAGATCGACTCGGCGTTCACTGAGTCCAGCTCACCGGTCGGTTCGTCGGCCAGGATCACTGACGGACGCATGGCGACGGCGCGGGCTATGGCGACACGCTGCTGTTCGCCCCCGGACAGCTCAAAGGGCCGGTGACGCGCCCGCGGCAGGAGTCCCACCAGGTCAAGCACCTCCGTGGCCCGCTCGGTGCGTCTCCGGGCGCCAACGCCCGCTATCCGCAGGGGCAACTCCACGTTTTCAAACGCCGACAGCAGCGGGAGCAGGCCGAACGACTGGAATACGATGCCGATGCGGTGCCGGCGCAGCTCCGTCATCTCCTTCTCACCCATGTCTGCGAGGTCTCGTCCGTCAAACAGCACCCGGCCGGACGTGGGTGTGTCGAGGCCCGCCATGAGGTTCAGCAGGGTCGTCTTGCCGGAGCCGGAGCGGCCGACGATCGCCACGAATTTGCCCCGATTTATCGTGAGGCTGATGTCCCGGACCGCGTGGACCTCTTCCCCCTCAAGGTGAAAGGTGCGGCCCACGTGCTCAACGACGAGCAAGGGCTGCGTTGCGCCGTCCGCTGTCATGATGTTCCGCTCTTCCCGGCACCACGCCCGGGGTCCTGTTCACTGTCGCCATCCGATGATTCACCGGAAACATCTGACGGGCGAATCCGCACCTGCCCGTCAACTACGTCCATCTGCACGAGGCGCCGGATTTTCAGGCTGTCCAGCATCTCACGGGGGATCTGGACCCGGCCGGAAGAGTCCACAAGCAGAAACTCCTCCACATCCTGCCGCCCGCCGCCGATCTGGCGATCAAAATTGACCCGGCCGCGAATTTCGCTGCTTGTCTTGCCGTCGCGTATCGCAACGGTCCGGCTGACCGATTGCGATACCGCCGGGTCGTGCGTCACGACGATGATGGTCGTACCAAGCTCCCTGTTGACGGTGGACATCATGTCAAGGATCTCCTGGCCGGTCTCGGTGTCCAGTTCACCCGTGGGCTCGTCCGCAAGGAGAAGCGCCGGACGGTTGCCGAGGGCCACCGCTATGGCGACACGCTGCTGCTCTCCGCCGGAAAGCTGCGCCGGTTTGTGCGACATCCGGTGTCCCAGGCCCATCAAGTCCAGCAACGCCTCCGCCCGGTTGCGCCGCTCCCGGCCTCCGGCGCCCGCGAGAAGCATCGGCAGTTCAACGTTTTCACGAGCGTTCAGATACGGGAACAGGTTGCGAGATGTCTGTTGCCACACGAACCCGACCTCACGGCGACGGTACTCCACGATCTGTTTGGAGTTCATATTGAGCAGATCGTAATCGCCAACCCGGACATGTCCGGCGGACGGGGCGTCGTACCCGGCGAGGATGTTGAGCAGTGTCGACTTGCCACTCCCGGAAGCGCCGATTATCGCCATCACCTCGCCCCGCGCGACCTCCAGTTCAAGCCCGCGCAAAGCGACGACCTCAAGGTCCGCGACCTTGTAGATTTTGAACACGTCCCGGCAGGAAATGTACGAAGAGTTGCTCGTCATGCGGCCATCATCCTGCCATTACCTCTCGCCCGCCCGGAGCACGGACTGAATTGACATACGGTAAACGCTGAACAGGGTAGCGGCCACCACCACGATGATCACCGCGCCAAGCAACGCAAAGGTGATCCCGAACGACGGCCAGTCCACCTCCACGATGATAGGCGGCACAATCAGGATTCCGTCCCCGGAGTTGCTCAGGAACGGCAGCATTGTGCCGCCCAGGCGAGCGCCCATGAAAATGCCGATGCCGATCGCCACGCCCAGAACCAGTACCTGCTCCAACACCACAAGCGAGAGCAGTTGACGCATCGAGAGCCCGATAGTTCTCAGCAGTGCGAACTCGTTTTTGCGAGCCTCGAAGGTCACCTGGGAATGGACCAGGAAGCCGACGCCGCTCACGAGAAGCACCGTCGCGTACGCCAACGCCAGTAGCACTGACCAGCCGGAACGCACCAGCGGATCGGTCACGACGAGCTCCAGGGCGGTATCGCGATCCTCTACCCGGGAATAGGAGTACGGAAGGCGGTCGATCTCGTCAGAAACACTGTTAGCGACCGCCAGCGTGCCGGTATCGCGTACCTGAATCCATAGTTCGTTGTACTGGCCGCTGCCTCCGAACGCGCCCGACCTGTTCGTGGCGGCGAGAACGGCGTCAACGTCCGCCACTATAAATGGGTCCCGGTTGGGATCTATCGTTGGAATGAACCCGATCTCGTCGACGATTTCCAGCACCAGGTCGTTGTTGCCAAGCGACGCCTCCATCACATCGCCAACGGCCCGCCCGTAGCGTTCCAGGAACTCGCTGCTGGCGAGCACGGGTATCGGTGGCGGCTGGCGTCCGGCGAAGATGGTCGGCCCGCCTCGAATCTCGATCTCGCCCCAGCTGAGGCTGACCGCGCCCGGCATCAGGCGATCCTCTGCATCAGCGGCCGGCAACAGCGGCGATCCGCTCCAGCGGTCAAGCGCCCCGGGGTCGTCAAAAGACTCGATAACGGTCACCGTGCCGTTTGACGACACGGCCGAAATCTCGTCGATCAGCACCGTCCCCGGCGGCACACGAAATGTTCCCGACCGGCCCGCTTCGAACCCGCTGAAAGCGATGGCGAGAAGGCTCAACGGCTGCGCGGGAGCGATATCCAGGTTGATCCCGATGACCCGAACGCGCTCCGCACTGCCACCGATAGTGCACCAGCCGGTTTCGCCGTCCGGGCCGGGCCGGTCATCACACCCGAACAGGCGGTTGTTTTCAGGACGTGGCTCAAGCGTTCCCAGCGACCCGTTTGAATACCTCCCGTTCGCATCTCTGAACGCAGCGAACACGCGAAGGCCGGGCGTGGGCTGGCTCAACCGCACGCGCATTGACAGGTACCGCGTGTTGTCCGGCAACGGGATTCCCGGCATGTCATCAACGCGAATCTGCTCTAACCGGGAGCGCAACGGCCCCGCGTACAGGTCCGGTCTGGACCACGCGACTTCGGCAAAGGTATCCGGGTCCACGGCGATCATTCGAAACGCGTCGGAGCCCAGGGTCCGGTTCACCGCTCCGTCCCGCCGCATCACGCGGGACACGGTGATGACCCCCTCAATCTCTTCAATCGCGCCGACGATGTCTGCACTCGGCCTGCGCGGCCTCGGCGCCAGCCCGATCACACGTACATCGGCTCCCGTCTCATAAAAGACCTGGTCGCTGCTGCTCCGGTCCAGCGTCGCGCCAAAGTTAGCGGCAAACATACCCAGCCCGGCGGTCAGGATGAACAGTAGAGACAGCCTCGAGTAGTGAGATGGGTTACGCGCCATGGTCCACAGGCCGAGCACCATCGTAGGCGACACGATCCGGTAAAAGATCCGGCCGGAAAACATCCGGGCGAGCCGTTCCATCATCACCGGCAACAGCCGCAACACGACAAGGCCCGCGAACACC
>JADFRU010000073.1:0-7260 GCA_022561115.1 Chloroflexota bacterium
ACATTTGTGACCGATTGCGGCCCGCACCCTCTTGGCCCGGCCTGCGATGCGACCGCATCACTCCTCAATAACGCGGCGAATATCAGCCTTCACACTTCAACGGCCAAGCTAACCAGGGTCCGGACGATAAATACCCCGGCGGACGAACTGGACCCGTTGCTGGTCGGCTTCTTGACATCCGGATTGGGGCTGCCAGCAGAACTGACCACCGGTCTCGATGTGTACTCCGGCAAGATCAAGGGCAAGCTCGAGAGCACCTTCACGATTCTCTCCGGAACCGGCGACGTCCTGGTTGGGAGCGCCCGGCTGAACATAAACCGCGTCGGAGACGCGCTTTATGGCTGTTTCACCGACAACCCGGCTTTCACTCCAGGGGGCGACCCTGCAGTCACACCTCCATACCTTCCGCTGCCGGGGATCCTGTTCTGCACCACGGACAACCCGCTCCCGCCTGTCGTGCGAACTCTGTTCCTCTCGACCGTTCTGGACATCGTAGACACCGGCCGTTTCTGGATTCTGCCACCGGACGGCAGTGACGTGATCATCGATCCGTTCACGGGGCAACCGGTAGAAGTAAACGGCCTCACTCTTATGAAGCTGACAGGAAAGCTGAATGTCCGGGTGCTGGCGTTGAACGGCCAACTTTTCGAGCCGGATCCCGGAAGTCTTCTCAACAAAGTGGTGATCGATCCCGGCAAAGCCGTCTGGTTGGATCTTGAGGGCGAAGACGAGAGCGAGAGCAAGCACAAGGACAAGGACAAGGACGAGAGCGAGAGCAAAGACAAGCACAAGGACAAGGACAAGGACGACGATTAAGCCGGACCGTAAAAACCCGTAATCGTGGCGGCCACTGAATGAGCCGCCGGGCCGGAAGCCGTATCAGGATGCCTCAGGTGACCGCGTCACCTGGGGCATCTTCGCGTCACTTTCTTTTTCGTACGACACTCCCGTGCCGAGAACGGCGATAATCCTTAGCGCCATGGATGACCGCGCCAACGATCCCCTGACCCTCCCTCCCCTCACCGATTCGGAAGCCCGTCGCTACCGGAAATTCAAGCGTATCGCGTCCATCGTTAGTTTTGTGCTGACCATCGGGCTGCTACTGGCGCTGACCCTCACCGTCGCGGACGAGTGGTTGCGTGACCGGACGGAAGGGCTCACCGGCTCCCGGCCCCTCGGTGCAGCGATTCTCTTCATCTACCTGTACTTCGCTCTAAACATCCTGACGTTTCTGCCACACGTCTACGGCAGTCTCTTCCTTGAGCGGCGGGCCGGTATGTCAGTCCAGTTATTCGGTAGCTGGGTTAAGGACTGGGTCAAGGGACTGGTAATCGGGCTTGCGTTCGGTGTCGCTGGAGCGGCCGCCCTGTACGGGTTGATAGATGCGTTCCCGAATACCTGGTGGTTGATTGCGGGCGCCGGATTCACGGTCTTCGTCGTGCTGCTGACCAACCTGGCGCCTGTATTGCTCATGCCGATCTTTTACAAGTTCGAGCCGCTGCCGGAGGGTCCGGTCCGCGATCGGCTTCTCGGATTGTGTGAACGGGTGGGCGTACGTGCGATCAACGCCTCGGTCTGGAAGCTATCGGCCAAATCGAAACGCTCCAACGCCGCCGTCGTCGGTTGGGGCAACACGCGTAAAGTGATCGTCTCGGACACGATGCTCGATACATACGAGCCGGACGAGATCGAGGCCGTCCTTGCGCACGAGCTGGGCCATCACGTCAGCGGCGATATCCGAAACTTCATCCTGGTTCAAACCCCGGTCACGTTCCTGAGTTTCCTGGCGATCCATCTTGTGATCGGGTGGCTCGATGGGCCGCTCGACCTCACGGGTAGGGAGGACCTGGCGGGAATACCGGCCCTGGCCCTTATCCTGATCGCCGTGTCCCTGCTGGCGCTTCCTCTCGTAAACGGCTACTCCCGGTGGCGTGAAGCGAGCGCCGACCGGTTCGCCCTGGATACGATCGATGATCCGGACAGTTTCGCCAGGGCGATGGATAAGTTGGCCGGGCAGAACCTGGCGGACCGCAACCCCAGGCGTCTCTTCGAGATCCTGTTCCACTCACATCCGGCGATCGATAAACGGATCGCCATGGCGCGTGAGCGATCCAGCGCGACGACGGACGCCGGGGCCGCCGGGTCGTGATCGCGGGAGCGACGCCGGGACGGATGACCAGCGCCCGGCTCGCAGCCGGTGTTGCCCTGATGGTTCCCGGGTGGATCGCTATCTGGACGACGGCCGGCTACCTGAACCCGATCGCCTTCGCGTTGCTATGGACTGGGGCAGCGCTGCTCATGTGGACGGTTGCAGGGGCGTACCCGGGCATCCGGCGGCACATCGCGCTCGCAGCGGTGTCCGTCCCGCTCTGGTGGTACTTCGAGGCGGTGAACGGCCGGACAGCGAACTGGGAGTACGTGGGTATCGACCAGTACAGCGATCTCGGGTATGCCGTGTTCGCCTCGATCTCATTCGCCACGGTCGTCCCGGCGCTCGCGTCGGCGACGGCGATGATCGGACGGTTGACGCGGTTCACGGCAGGAACGGACAGCACTGATCGCCCGGTGACATCTCGCGCCTGGCCGGTCTTGCCGGTCTTTATGGTGGGAGCGGGCATCGCATCAGAAGCCGCAACGCTCGCCTTTCCGGCCATCTTCTACCCGCTCGTCTGGGTGGCGCCTTTCCTGGTCATGGACGGGGTTGTCGCCGCGGCCGGAGGCAGATCGATCATCGCGGAACTGTTCGCCGGCATATGGCGGCGGGCGGCGATCATCGCCGGGGCCGGCCTGCTCTGTGGCGGGCTGTGGGAGTTCTGGAACTTCTGGGCGTTTCCGAAATGGACCTACGACATCCCGCTACTGGATTTCATCCCGGTGTTCGAGATGCCGCTTCTCGGCTATGGCGGCTACATTCCGTTCGCATGGAGCGTTGCACAACTTGTGGTCCTCATGGACCTTGCGGCGAATCGATTCCGGGGGCGCGTCAACGTCCCTGTCACCGGCCTGTAGTCACCCCCACCCGTCGCCCGCGCTGCGTCCCAGCGCCGTCTCCCACCGCAGGTAGTTGATCATGTCACCGTAACTGCGGTTCGTTCCTGCCGGAAGTACGTCCAGCGGGGACGCCATCACCCCGGTCAACCCGGTCTCCACGGGTCCGCCACCGGCTCGCCACGCCTCCATGCCACCGTCGAGCCACGCCACGTCGCGATAGCCCATCTCCGACAGTGTCGCTGCGGCCAGCGCAGCGCTTACGCCGGAGTCGCCGCATATGGTGACGACCGGGGATTCAAGCCCGGGGATCGCTGCGGCCGCGTCGTCCTCCAGAACACCGCGGGACACCCAGTGCGCACCCGGTACGTGGCCGGCTGCGAACTCCGCGCTGGCGCCTACGAACAGCACCGCTTCCCATGCACCAGAGGCCAGCTCATCCGCCCCGATGGAACGCGTCTCTGAGCGCGCCTCATCGATGCCGATCATTTCCTCTGAAGGTAGTCGCAGGTCAGACGCCTGCTCAACGCTTTCCAGCTCCAGACCGGCCCGGACCCACGCGACTGTCCCTCCGTCCACCGCGTACACATGCCGATGTCCCATCTGCCGGTACCATGACGCCGCTATCGCCGACCGGGCCACCCCGTCACACACAAATACGATCGGCGCGTTGTGGACCACCGCGACGGCGTCTGCGGTCTGCACCGCCTGCCCGCCCGGCATCCACGTGCAACCGGGGATGTGGCCCGCCTCGTACTCGTCGCGCAAACGAACGTCCACGATGTACACCGTTTCCGCTTCACGGCGCGCCATCAAAGCGCGCAGTCCCGCAACGTCCAGTACGACCACCCCGTCCTCTTCCGCCACCCGGCGAGCGAAACGGTCAGCCGCCACAACACCGTCCGGCGAGGGCTCTGGCAGGTCCGTCCGGTCCGCCCCGGACTCCAGTTCATACCCGGCCAGGCCCCAGCCGGCGGTGCCGTTCTCCAGCCCGTACAGCCGGCCCGCGCCCATGCCCATGCGTTGAAGAAGACGTGTGCCGATGATGCTGCGGGTCCGTCCGGCGCAGTTGACGACGATCGTCGCGTCTTCGGGGGCCGAGGCGCGTATGTCGGTAATCCGAAGCGCTAACTCTCCGCCCGGGACGCTCCGCCCGCCGGGTATGCACATCCGGCGGTATTCTTCCGGCGTGCGCGTATCCAGAATCACCAGGTTGTCGCCGCGCTCTATTCGCCGGTGTAACTCGTCAGCGGAAATAGTGGGCACGTCATGCTCCACCTCGACTCGCTCCCCGAACGCCTTGCTCGGGACATTGACACCCCACTCCGTTGGACGGCGGTCCGCGGCCCAACGGTTGACGCCGCCTTTGAGTACCGAGACGTTTGAATACCCGGCGCGGGAGAGCGTTACGGCGGCGCGGCTGGCATTACGTCCGTTCTCGTCACACAACACCACTGCGACGCCTCTGTACGGCAATGCGCGGCGTACCTCAAACTCCAGGCGGCGGCGCGGGATCAGGCTGGCGCCCGGGATATGGGCGGCGTTGTACTCGACCGGTTCCCGGACGTCGATCAAAGCGAACGGCTGATCACCGTCAAACAGCGCTGAGAGTTGCTCACCGGTGCATTCCCGGACCATGTTCATGACCACGGCCAATCTCCCCCATAGTTCCGGGTCAAAGCCAGGCCCGGGTCAACACGCGTTAGCAGTTGTCCCACCGGGTAGTTGAGAAGGTCTTCATGGCGCCCGTCTCAAGGTTGTACATGCACCGCTCCAGCCCCTTCAGATCCTTGCCGTAAACGTGAATCTCCACGGTGGGCCGGTCAGAGTGGTTGTCCATCTGGTGGATCTCGTCGATCTCCGGAATCAGCAACGAGACCTCGCCCGGCTTGACCAGCGTTTCCCGGGTCTTTTCAAGGACCGCGAAATCAGCCTTGCTGCGGTCATCTTTCCGGTTGAACCTTGTCTCTGTGATGCCGTTGTCCATCACGCCGATCATGCCCCAGGTCCGGTGGTCGTGCGGCGCAATGTGGTCACCCGGGCCCCACACGACGCTGGTGACCGCCAGCCCTTCACCGCGGTGGAGGATGTAGGAGCCGTGGTTGGCGGAGCGGCCCCGGGATCCTGCCGGAACGCGGTACTCCTCCGGCAGGGCGTCCGGGTTGTTGATGAGGCGTTCCAGGTATGAGGAGCCGACGTCAAACAGCCGCTCCTGATCTGGCTGGCTCTTCACCAGCTCCGTCATGTCATGGACGAACTCTTCGAGCGCGTACGCGGTCCGGGCCATCGGTTTCCTCCCATCGCCGGTCGTTTGTTGTTGTCAATGTAACGGATGCAGGCGATGAAATTGATTCAAGCACGGGGATGAGCCAAACATGCGTTAGTTGACACTAACGTTAGTAATAGCTTAAATAGCCATGTGGACACCGCACTGCACGCTCTCGCTGAACCACGCCGCCGCGCCATCCTGAACATTGTCCGGGACGGCGAAAAGGCGGCCGGCGAGATCGCTGCGTATTTCGATGTGACACGCTCGGCGATCTCTCAGCACCTGAAGGTGCTCAAGGACGCCGGTCTGCTCGAGGAGCGGCGTGATGGAACTCGCCGTATTTACCGGGCGCGTCGCGAGGGACTGCGGGAGGTCCGTGAATACCTTGAGACTTTCTGGTCCGGCCGGTTGCAGGGTCTGAAACGGGTCGCCGAGCAGGAAGAGCGGAGGCAGCGCGTATGACGACCGACACGACTCGGATTGAGCAACGGATCAAGATCGAGGCGCGGCCGGAAACGGTGTTCTCGTTCCTGACCGACCCGGCGAAGCTCGCAATGTGGCTGGGACAGCACGTGGCCGTGGACGTCAAGCCCGGAGGCATGCACCGCGTCGTGATTCGCGACGGCGTGGTGATGCGCGGCGAATACCTGGAGGTCACGCCGCCGACGCGGCTCGTGTACACCTTTGGCTGGGAAGGGGACGGCCAGGTTATCGGGGCAGGCTCTACCACGGTCAGTTACGATCTTGTGCCGGACGGCGACGGCACGATGCTGACCATGACCCACACCGGACTGCCGGAAGACGCCGTGGAGCAGCACACGATGGGCTGGGATCACTACATGGCCCGCCTTGGAATCGCTGCGATCGGCGGCGACCCCGGACCGGACGCCTTCGCCGAGGGGTAAAACGCTCACCGGCGGCCATGAAATTAGACTCGCCGCCCGGAAACGGGATGGGCGATCTCAGGAATGTTGGAGGAATACAGATGGAAACAGCACAACTCATCACCGAGGCGGTGGCGGCAACAGGAAAGGTGACGGCCGGGCTGTCGGCCGGCGTCCGTTCGAATATCACTCCCTGCACCGGCTTTGATGTTCACGGCCTTGCCAACCACATGGCCGGTTTTTATGCCGGTTCGGCGCTTGCGGGCCGGAAAGAGGGCCGCCCGGCCGGCGACTCGTCACCGGATCTGCTCGGCGACAATCCCGCCGCAGCGCTCGCCGATCTCGGCTCAAAACTGGCGGATGCGTGGGGCACGCCCGGAGCGTTTGAAGGAACGACGAAGTTCGGACCGGGCGAGATGCCGGCCCAGATGGCCGGGTCCATCACATTTTTCGAGACACTTGTCCACGGCTGGGACTTTGCGAAGGCCACGGGACAGGAGTTCCAGATTTCCGATGAGCTGGCCGCGGCGAGCCTCGTTGTCGCGCAACAGATTTGCAACAAAGATTCCCGTGAACGCGGCGCTTTCGGGCCGGAAGTCCAGGTTCCAGCGGACGCAAACGCGTTCGAGCGAGCGCTTGGCCTGTCCGGGCGCGACCCGGGCTGGTCCGCCTGAACCCATGCCCTGAACACGGTCGAGCCGCGGGCTGGCGTCGGCAGGGAGCAGTCGTGACGCGCCAGGCCAACTTTTCTCTAAAAGACGGGCCGGGTGTCGATCACGATGGGGTGATGGCCGGGCAGACAGACGGCCATGGCCCGGTCGTAGCCGATGGGGCCGAGCCGGGATGACAGCCGCCTGCCCGTGTTCAGGATGGGTCCGGAAACACCCAGACCTCCGTTGTTCCGGACGCGGGCAGGTTCGATACGCTGAACACCGCCTCTTGCTTCGGCAGCCTTCGGACGAGAACATCGTCCGGCAGGGACGCCAGCCAGCCTTCTATGCCGAGCAGCGTGCTGGCGGGCGCGACCACCCCCGGGACCAGGTAGTGCATCGGCACGACAACGCGCGGCGAGAAGGTCATCGCCAACCGCCACACCTCTTCCCGGCTCAGCAGGTGCAG
>JADFRU010000074.1:0-7239 GCA_022561115.1 Chloroflexota bacterium
GTCCGATAAATGTAATTCGATGTCGCAGGCGCATTACGTCCCCTTCTCGTCGTAAACCGACCGTCAATTCGGCTGATTTCAGGGTACGGGCTCGGCCCCGGCTGTTCATCGCGCACAAGGGCCATCGGACCTCCTCAGGGACACCATCACGCGTGGTGTGCTTCCACCATTAGCGCCCGGGCAGGTCAATCGGCTGCGATAAGTCCTTTGCGCACGGCGTAGCGAACGAGTTCCGCCTTGTTGTGCAGATCCAGCTTGGTCATGATGTTGGACCGGTGACGGTCAACTGTGTTGGCGCTGATCTCCAACAGTTCGGCGATCTCTCTGCCGGTCAGGCCGCGTGCGATCAACTCAAGAACCTGCCGCTCACGATCGGTGATCCCGTCCAGTTCCGCTTCACCAGCCCTGGCGCGCTCGACAAAATCTCCGATAAGCCTTCCCGCTACGCTGGGATGTATGTACGCCTGGCCCCGGGCGGCCGCCCGTATCGCTTCCAGCAACTCGTGCGGGGCGCCGCCTTTGACGACGTAGCCGGACGCGCCGGCCTTCAGCAACTCAAAGAAGTACCGCTCATCGGCGTGCATCGTCAGCCCGACGATCTCGACCCCGTCGTTGTTCGCTTTTATGGCCCGGGTCGCTTCTATGCCCGTCATCACCGGCATGGAGATATCCATGAGAACAACATCCGGCCTGGTCGTCGCCGTCAACGCCACCGCCTCCGCTCCATCACGCGCCTCGGCGATCACTTCGATATCCGCATGGCCGTTCAAGAGCAGCCGGATGCCTGCGCGGACAATCTCATGATCGTCCGCTATGAGGACGCGGATCGGCCGGTCAGGCATCGGCACCCTCCTCTGAAGACATCTGGGAAGACATTTGGGACAACGGGATAACAAACCGGACGGACGTGCCCGAGCCGGGCGCCGTCTCTATATCGAGTGTGCCACCGAGAAGGGTGACCCGCTCGTTCATACCCAGCAACCCTACCGCCCATCCACCGTCCGCGCCGGGTTCGACGCCCGGCAGATCGAACCCCTCACCGTCGTCCACGATTTCGCCCGTGATACGGTCGCTGTGGCCCTCCAGTTTGACCGTCGCGTGACCGGCGCGGGCGTGCTTCATCACGTTATTGAGGGCCTCCTGCACCACGCGAAACGCTGTGATCTCGACAACCTCCGGCAGGTCCGTTTGCAGATCTGAAACCTCAAGAGAAGACTTCACACCGGTCCGTTCAAGATGATTCTCAAGATACCAGCCGACGGCGGCCGAGAGTCCCATATCGTCAAGGATGCTCGGACGAAGGTCCGCCATCATGCGACGCACCTCTTCTATCGTGTCCCCGGCGACCCGCCGGAGTTCGCCGATGCGTTCAGACACCGCCGGGTTTAATTCCGCCAGTTCCGCCTCCGCCGACCCGAGGCTCATCGTTAACGCCGTGAGCGACTGGCCGACCTGGTCATGGAGATCACGGGCGATGCGACGCCGTTCCTCCTCCTGGGCGGTCATCACCTTCTTGAGCAGAAGATCGCGTTCACTACTACGCCGGGCAAGTTCCGTCGTGCGTTCCTCAACGCGGGCCTCCAGCTCCTGGCCCCATTCTTCAAGCTCCCGCCGGGATGTCTCCATCCGGTTTCGCATGGTCTCAAACGACACACTGAGCCGTCGGACCTCGTCCTGACCTTCAGGACTTATCGTGCCGCCGAGATCGCCAGACGCGATTCGGCCGGCGCGTTCCGTGAGCCGTATCAGCGGCAGAACGACCTGGCGGCTGGTGATCCAGGCGAGACCCAGCCCTGCCAGGAACCCCAGCCCCGCGAGCCAGAGAATACGCCGGCGCAGATCATTGGGCACGGCAAGCGCGACATCTTCGGGTTGCTCGACCACGACACCCCAGGGCATCTCCTCCAGCGGTGCAAACGCAACCACATGCCGCTCTGACTCTCCGCCCTTTACGTCCGGCGGAGAATGTTCGCCCACACCGCTTTCACGCAGGTTGAGCGCATCCCCGATGATCGCGAGGTGCCGCGTTGGAGTCAGCGGCCGGGCGCCGTCCGACGTCTCAAGTACGATCCCTTCTGCGTCGATCAACTCGGTCCGGTATGAGCGAACGTCGCCGGACGCTGCGTCGGACACCTTGAGGAGTTGCGGGCTTGGAAGGATGACGGCGGCGAGACGCATACCCCCGGTCCCTCCACCAAGCGAGGCCGACGCAGCGATCAACGGCCCGCCGACGCCCCCGCCGATGACCACGGGCGCTCCGTCGGGTTGCAGCGAGGCGACGAAGGCTAACAGCGCCTCGCCGTCCCGGGAGGAGCCGGCACGCGCTATCGGCCTGCCGCTTCCGTCTATCAACGCAACGAGCTCCGGCGGGGTCCCTGCGTTCACGTCAGTCAGCGCAAGCGCAAGCGTATTCACGGAGGTTTCTGCATCCGACGGGGTCACCGCGCCGGATTTGCCCATCGCATCCGCCACCCCCGTCACAAGAGTCGCAGTCGTGGCGATGACGCGGTCCACGGCGCTGGCAACCGTCCTCGCCAGGATCAGCCGCTCCTGGAGGATCTCGTCCGACGAGTCATCGACGGCCTGGAGCGCGACGAAGGCGAACAGGCTTACGAGGACCGTCATCCCCATGAACACGTAGGCCATGATCCGGAACTGGAGGCCTATGTCACTGAATCGCAAAGTTCTCCGCCAGGGTTCCAACGTCGATCCACAGCGCGCCAGTGGATGCCGTCTTTAACCGCTACATCTGATGCGCCTGTCAAAAATCGTACGCCACGGGAGTTGAATTCACACAACTTTTTGACACACGACACGGTCATCTCATACAACCTTCATGCGCTCAGCGGCGCCGTGGGTGGACAATTCATCCAGGTGTCCGGTCCCTGGGGGTCTGCGTTGGATATCCAATCACCGTCCGCTGCGGGCAGATCGGCGATGTTCCGACACGGGATGCGCTTGCTCGCTATTTTGCTCGTCCCGGCGCTATTCACCGCCGGGGCATTACCGGCGCGCGCCCCCGGCCACGTTGCGAACGACATCGTTGAGGCGGGTGGTGTTCCGGCGGCGTTGAATATAGGCATGGACCGCGTTGACGGGCTTGCGACGATCTTCGCCGATGTGGCGGTGGATGAAGAGTTCATCGAACGGAACGGATCCGATTGGCGGGATGTGCTCGATCTGGCGCTCGGTTCCGCGAACAGCGTGCTCAAGGAGGTCGGTGTACGCATCGAGATGGTCTCGGTGTCGACATGGGAGTCGGACGACGATCAGACGCACATGTCTCGAATTCTCGATGGAGTCCTCGCCGTCACTCCGCGCGGTACGGGTCGATTGTTGCTGGCCGTCACCTGCCAGGATTCGGACCGTTTTGATGGCATAGCCCGGGACTCAGAAGCTGCGGTCGTGGTCCGGTATAACCATGATGACTGGCGGTACACCGGCAGCCTGATCGCGCATGAAGTCGCCCACCTGCTGGGTGCGGCGCACCATCCCGAGGACGAAGAGTGTGAGTCCGACGGGTGCGTAATGGAGCCCGCAGGGTATGCCGATGTGACCGAGTGGTGTGACGATCACCGGGAGGACATACGAGCGTACCTGGCCGGAGCTGCGTAACCGGCACACGCAGCCCTCACGCGCAGCGCATGGTCTGTCATGCACCGCTCACGGGGTCTCGCCTAGCCTGCTAAAAACAGGTTTCCACCTTTCGTTGCGCTGTTTCGACGGGTTCAGAGATAGCGCGAAGAAAATGATTACGCGGGCGACTTTGCACCGGGGGGTGAACGGTTTGTCGCGGCTCGGGCTTCAAAAGCGAATCATGTTGTACGTGGCGATCGGCCTCGCAGCGATGTTCGTCGCCGTGTACTGGTTAAGCATCCAAACCATAGAGCGCGCCACCCAGGCGTCGTTCGAAGAGCGGCTCGCGATCGCGCAGACCGTGGCCGTGGCCCTCAGCAACGAGTTCGATCACGCGATCAGGGACGCCGTGGAGGATACAGAATGGCTGGGAGGGAGCGTCTCAGCATCGGAGGCGAACGCGGCGGCGCGTGCGGCGTTTGAACACCTGTCTGAGACCGATTACTTCTCGTTTTTCGAGATCGCCGGCGTATCGATAACCAGTTCTTCCGGCATGACGGCGTTCGCCGGCCCCGGCGGCGGTACGGTCAGACCAGCGCGCACGCTGCCGGAGGTTGTCACCGTCGCTGCGGGCGGGTCGTTCGGGATGCGCGTGTTCTGGGACGACTCCAGCAACCCCGGCGCACTTGCCAGCCTGTCGATGCCATTGCTGGACGCGGACGGGATCCCCTGGGGCCGGGTACTGGTCGATACAGTGGCGATCTCATCGCTTGACCCGTTTATACCGTTTGGAGCGCTCGAGATCGCATCCGATCCCGAGGCCCCCCGTCCGGAGCTTCCGAGTGTCGCCAAGTACAGTCTTGAGGTGATCTCACCCACCGGCAAGACGCTTTTGACGGCCGGTTCCAACGCTACGATCGGCCAGCGAAGCGCTCACTTTGATGCGCTGGAAGGGTTGCCGGAGCGAAGCCTGGGCGTGGTCATGGTGCACAGGGACCCGGACAACAAACGCCACGATCACGTAATGGCCGCCGTGCCGGTGCCGCGAACAGACCTGATGCTGGTTCTCCTGCAAGACAAGGACGTGGCGCTGGCTCTGACCGCCGATTTCCGAACGGAACTCTCCCTGTACGGCGGAATCGGCGTGATGGCGGCGCTACTCGTCGCATGGTTCACCACGCGCCACGTTGTACGGTCCGCCGAGGAGTTGACGGTGGCGGCGCGACGAATGGCGGCCGGCGACCTGGATTCACCCATCGAGATCGACGCCCAGGACGAGATCGGGGAGCTGTCCGAGAGCATCGAGTCGATGCGAAGACAACTATCTTCCGCCGCGACGGAACGGGAACGGACACAGCGCGAGCTTGAGGTGCGCGTCGTGGAGCGGACGAGACAGTTACGCGAGGCGCTACGCCAGGCGATCTCCGGCCAGGAGGGGGAGCGGCAGCGCCTTGCTCGCGATCTTCACGATGAGGTCGCACAGGAGTTGATCATCCTGACACGCGCGATAGATGGCGTCCGCCGCCGTGTCGCGGTCAATGGCGGCGACGGACTGGCCGAACTCGAGTATATGGAGGACCTGGCGCGGAATACGCTGGCCACGGTCAGGCGCTTTTCCAGGGACCTGCGACCCTCGGTGCTGGACGACCTGGGACTGGTCCCGGCGCTACGCTGGATGGGCGCCGACACGGGTGACCGGACGGGCGTCGTTGTGACCGTCATTGAGGACGGCGGCGCGCCGGAGCTTGACCCGAACACCACGCTGGCGCTCTTCCGGATAGCGCAAGAGGCGTTGCACAACATTGAACGCCACGCTGAAGCGACCGCCGTGAGCATCACGGTAAGCGGCAAAGACGGCTGGACCTCGCTGGCGGTGAGGGACGACGGCCGCGGGTTCCATGCAATGAAGCGGCGTGAAGAATATGAACGTAGCGGTCATGTCGGAATCCTGGGCATGACCGAACGCGCGGAGCTTGTCGGTGGGCGGCTGTTCATAACCAGCGAGGTGGGACGGGGAACAACTGTGACGGCGAGGGTGCCGTCAGAGGTGGTCGCAGATGGCGCTCCGGCCTTAATGGTCGGCGATATCGATCAGCCCGCGCCGGACGGCTGAGACGACGGCCTCGGTGCGTGAACTGACTCTCAACTTGTTGAAGATGTTCCGCATGTGGGTCTGGACTGTGCGAGGACTCAGGCTGAGTTCGTCGCCGATCAATGCGTTGGTGAGGCCGCGTGCGGCAAGCGTGAGAACCTCGCGCTCCCGTTCGCTGAGTAGTTCGACCTCCGTGGACCCGCTCGAACCGCTGCCCGGTTGGCCCGCGAACCGGGCCATGAGTTTTTTCATTACGGCGGGGTGCAACACGGATTCCCCGGCGTGGACCGCACGCACGGCGCGGATAACCTCCTCAGCCGGGACGTCTTTGAGGAGATAGCCGGCAGCCCCGGCCTCCACGAATGCGAAAATGTACTCGTCATCGTCGTACGCCGTGAGCACCAGCACATTGATGTCCGGCCAGCGCGCCTTGATCTGGCGGGTCGCTTCAATGCCGTTCATCTCGGGCATCCCGATATCCACGATCGCAACATCGGGATGTTCCCGGCCTGCGACCTCGACCGCCTCAACGCCGGTCGCCGCTTCTCCCACGACCTCGAAGTCCGGCTCCTGCTCCAGGAGTTTACGCGTGCCCTCACGGACCACTGCGTGATCCTCTGCCAGCATTATCCGGATGGTCGACATCGCCTGCGACACCTCGCCGGGATTGTAACCCCCATGATCAGCTAAAGCGCCGTCCTCCGGTTTTTCAAGCGCCATCGGGACGATTCCCGCTACGCATTTCGCGGTACGCCGTTCACTCACCCTCCGTCTCACACGCGCGCCGCTTGGCGGACGACAGCCCGTCAATTCAGACCTACGTTGTTTGTGACGTACGGCACTAAGCCGCGTGCGACCGTCAACGACGAGCCTCCAGAGGCGATCAATGGACCGCGAAGAGAATCTCAAGAAGTGGCGTGTGAGCCGCAGACGGTTCCTTCAGATGGCCGGGGCCGCGAGCGCCACGATGATGGTTGGAGCCGCGCTACCCGCCGCTCTGCGGGACGGGACCAACGGTTCGCCGGAGGGTGCAGACCAGCTCGGAGTCGCTGCGGAAGAAACACCCCGCCGGCTGCGCAAGTGGATGATGATCATTGACCTTCGCCGGTGCGATGGTTGCCAGTCCCAGGGCACGGCGCCGAAGTGTACCGAAGCGTGCATCGCCGGCCACTTCGTTCCCGAGCCGATGCAGTGGATCGAGGTGTACGAACACGAGCTGAGCGCCGAGTCGGAGCTACGCCCCGACCAGACCCCGGACCTGCCGATCGAAGGCACGCGCTTCATGCCCACCCCCTGCATGCAGTGCCAGAACCCGCCGTGCGTCAACGTCTGCCCGGTGGGCGCCACATGGTCCACGCCGGAGGGCCCGGTACTGATCGACCAGGACCGGTGCATCGGCTGCCGCATGTGCATGGCCGCCTGCCCGTACGAACGGCGCTTCTTCACATGGGGCGAGCCGCCGATCCCGCCGGAGTCGATCTTCGTGGAGCCAAGCCCTGAGCACCAGGTGCCGCTCAAAAAGGGCGTCGTCGCCAAATGTGACTTCTGCCCGGAGATGGCGCGCGCCGGCC
>JADFRU010000075.1:0-7224 GCA_022561115.1 Chloroflexota bacterium
CAGTTTAACGCGAAACGGTCAAGTACGTAACTACGAAACCGTCTGCCCGTGCGCGCCCGAACCGGACAATAGCATTGCAGCGCGTCTCACCCGTGCTACAGATCTATCGCGGCCGATCGCCACCATCGTGTCGAACAGCGGCGGGGCGACTTTCCGGGCCGTCAGCGCGACGCGGAGCGCCCCGAACAACTGGCGCGGCTTCAGGCCAAGCTCTTCACAGAGGGCGCGAAACCGCACTTCAAGTGGCTCCGGCTCAAACGGGTCCGCCGTCTCGATCTCCCCGGCCGCCGACTCCAGCGCTGATGCCGTCGCCGCCTCGTCCATCCCCTTCTGCACGACCTGCGACGGGTCGACCTCGATCTCATCCTGGAAGAAGTAGGCCAGCATCCCGGCCACCTCCACGTGGTCTATGACCTTGAGACGCTCGTGTACCAGCGGCACAAGCTGCGCCAGGTAGTCGCGGTCGATCGGCCGGGCGATGGACGCCGGCAACCCGTCCGGCGCCTCCAGCGCAGGCGCCAGCATCCCGGCGAGCGTTTCCACCGGCAACTGGCGCAGGTACACGCCGTTCATCCACTCAAGTTTGGTCATGTCGAAGATCGATGGCGCCGCGTTCAGGCCGTCAAGAGAGAACTTCTCTACGATCTGATCCCGGCTCATCACCTCGTCGTCATCGCCCGGGGACCAGCCGAGCAGGGCGAGGAAATTAAACAGCGCCTCCGGCAGATAACCCTGGTCCCGGTAATCGAGCAACGCCGTCGCGCCGTGACGCTTGGACAGCTTCGCCCGGTCCGGTCCGAGCAGTATCGATAGATGGACGAACTCCGGCGGCTCCCAGCCGAACCCTTCATACATCATCACGTGCCGGGGCGTAGACGATATCCACTCTTCAGACCGCAGCACGTGGGTGATGCCCATTTTGTGGTCGTCAACGATGTGGGCGAGGTGGTAAGTCGGGAAGCCGTCCGATTTCAGGATTACGAAGTCCTGGAGCAGCGACGGGTCGAACGTCACCGGGCCTCGCAGCCGGTCGTTGAACACGACCTCGCCTGAAAGCGGGACCTTGAACCGCACCACCACGGGCAATCCCTGCGATCTGTCCGTCGCTCGTTCCGCGTCCGATTTGTTCCGGCAGTGACCGTCGTACCCGGTCGGCTTTTTCTCGGCGCGTTGACGTTCCCGAACCTGCTCCAGCCGCTCGGTTGTGCAGGTGCATTCGTAGGCGTGGCCGCTGTCGATCAACTGCTGTGCGGCCTCGCTGTACATCCCGAGCTCTTTGCGCTCGGACTGCACGTACGGCGCGTGCGGACCGTCAACCCCGGGGCCTTCGTCCCAGTCCAGGCCGAGCCACTTCAGCGCTTCGAGGATCCGCTCCTCCGCACCCTCGGTCCTGCGTTCCCTGTCGGTGTCCTCAATACGGACGATGAACTGCCCACCCGTGTGACGGGCAAAGACCCAGTTCAGCAGCGCGGTGCGGAGATTGCCGACGTGTGGATCGCCGGTCGGGCTTGGCGCGTATCGGACACGGACGGGCCGTGAGCTTCCGGTATCGGAATTGTCATTCATGAGGTGGGAAATCGTATCACTCGCACAGAAAGAGTAGCCCGGCTTGAATGGATGGAGAGCGCTGGTCGTCCGGTTTCAGATTTACGACCCCCAGGTTGTGGTTTCTGATCGCGTGGTGACCACCCGGTTGCGTCATTGGGTTCGCCACCTCCCTCACCCCTTTTAGAGCCTCGGGGCAGGTTCCCGGCCAGCGCCCGGTTTCGCTGACAGTGAAGAGGAGGTTTAACGCGCTGCCCTACTCGCGCCTTGCCGCGTCCAGTGACGCCTGTAGGTCTTCCGGCAAGGCGGAATCCTGTTCTATCGTTTCGCCTGATATCGGGTGCTTTAGCGACAGGCCGGCTGCGTGGAGGAACTGTCGCGCCAACCCGCCCGGGCCCTTCGCCGCCCGTCCGTAAACCGCATCGCCGACCACCGGGTTCCCGATCGAAGACAGGTGGATACGTATCTGGTGGGTGCGCCCGGTATCGAGTTCAAGCTCCAGCAGGGTCGTGCGCGCCAGCCGCTCCAGCACCCGGAACCGTGTGCGCGCCTCGCGGCCGTCGTCCACGATCGCCTGTCGCTGCCGGTTGCGCGGATCGCGGCCGAGCGGCGCATCGATAACCCCTTCATCCGCCTCCGGCCCACCCCGCACCAGCGCCTTGTATGTCCGCCGAACGCGTCGCTCACGGATCGCGTCGGACAACGGGACGTACGCTTCCTGTGTACGGGCCACGATCATCAAACCCGACGTATCCCGGTCGATTCGATGAACGATGCCGGGGCGCTCCGGCTCGCCGACTTCTCGTATCTCCGGATAGCGAGCCAGCAGTCCGTTTACAAGCGTGTCCGTCTCGTGCCCCGGGCCCGGGTGGACAGTGAGGCCGACCGGCTTGTTCACGATCAGCAGATGCTTGTCCTCGTAAGCGATTCCGAACTGCTGGGGCGTGGCGACCAGCTCCGTCACGCCCACCGGCTCCGGCATGTCCACCCGGATCTCGACGCCGGGAAGAATCGTGCGTGACGGGCGTGTCTCGACCACCCCGTTCACGGACACCGCACCCGCCCGAACGAGTCGTTGGGCCGCGCTTCTGCTCAACCCCTCCACGCCTTCTGCAACGCTGACATCCAGGCGATGCTTCCCCCCCTGCCCGCTCGGGGGGCCGCTTAAATGGAAAATTGCTACCGGCATGGCGCTCAGTCCCGCGGCTCGGCGGCAGGAACGGTGGCATCTGCGGGCGATGGCCCGGGCCGAGCAAAGGCTGTGGCGTCCGAAACAGGCGTGTCGCCGGGATTGGCGGTCGCAACGCCTTCGCTATCGCCGCCAGCGTCTTTCTGACCGTCGCTGTCTCCCCGCAACGCGAAGTACGCGATCAGTGAAATGATGCCGACCATGATCGAGGAGTCAGCTATGTTGAATATCGGCCAACCGCCGAGGTCGATGAAATCCACCACGTACCCGTGCCGGAACCGGTCGATGATGTTGCCGGCCGCTCCACCCAGCTGGAGGCCAAGGGCGGCGCGCGTGAACCATGACGCCATCGCCGCCTCGCGGTAGAAGTAGACGATCAGGGCAATCGCGCCGAGCGAGACGGCGGTCAACAGGGCGCCGTTGTCCTGGAACAGGCCAAACGCCGTGCCGTCATTACGCACGAAGGTGAACCGGAAGAATCCGCTGTCCGGCCAGGACATGCCCGGGCCGAGCGTGTTAAGCACCAGCTGTTTCGTTAACTGGTCAGCGATAAGCGCCGTAAGCAAGATGCCGATGAGGAGTGGATCGCGGAAGGCTCGCCATGATGATGCGCTGAGAAATCCCGGGCGCGTCCCGTCAGCTTTATTTGTGAGTTGCGCAGACGGCTCGTTCTGAACCGGCTCACCGGCGTGTGTCGCGCCCGTATCGTCCACCGCCCCGGCGGGCTGTCGCTGGTCTTCAACGGCCCCGGACTCGCCAGCCCGATGCTCACCAGCCCGATGTTCAAAGGTGTCACTCATAGACTGAACTGGATACCCGATTCGTCGTCCGCATAGTTGAAGAGAAGTTGGAGAAGCGATCTTCGGCCACCGGTTTCCCGGCGGCTAACTCATGTGCTTCCCCTAGAAGTATATGTACGTTCCGGCGTGTCGCCCGGCCTTCGCACTATCCTGAAACCGGTCAATAAAACAGACCCCTGGTGGGTCACACAACCTGTCCTGCCTGCAGAATCCCGGCCAGGAAATCGGCTACACGCTCGCCGATGGCCCGCTCATGCCCGGCGAGCATATGGTCAGCGCCGTCTATGGTTTCAAACGTGGGCTGAAACCGCATTCCGGCCACCGCGTCCGATAGATCTTCCGGGCTGACCAGACGGTCCTGCCCCCCGACGACGAAGTAGAGTGGGCGGGCGTCGTCACCCAGCGCTGAGCCCCTGACAGCGGCTACCGGGGGGGCTACCAGCGCAAATGCCCGGGCCGGTTTGAGACGATCACAGGCACGCGCTATCGCCGCCGCGCCGAACGAGTAGCCGGCCACGCCAATCCTGGCGCTGTTTATCAGTTCCCACCCGTCCAGCAATTGAAGAGCGACCTCAACATCCCGGGCCGACGATTCGCTCAACTGCCCGGCCTCCGCTCTTTCCCGGAAGTTGAACCTGAGCGAGGCGATCCCCTGTCTCGCCAGCGCGGAGCAGATGGCGAGCACCACGGGCGAGTTCATGTCACCACCAAACAGCGGATGCGGATGACACACCACAACGCCGGGGAACGGCGCATCGCCCGGCGAGGGCTGCACGATCACCCCGTCGATCTGGTCACCGTCAACTTCATAACTGATGGCTGCCTGGTTCAGGGGCACAGTTCTTCCAACCTGCCTTTGTCTTGAGTTCCCCCGATTCCCGGAGGCCTGGAAGCAGCGCCGGCGCACGCGGATCGGTCCGTACAGCGCCAGGTTCAGTATCCCGTTATCTTCGCTGGCCCCGGTATGAGGCCCGCTGGCAGGACGCGCTGCTAGAATGACCGGCGTTTCCCGCGGCATTCGGACGCCGCTGTTCCACAGGGTACGCCCTGAATATTCTTCAGGTTCCGGCAAATCCTGCGATCACGACGAACTTTTCATCCCGGTAAACCAACGGGACTGACTGGTATAAAGAGGACTCAGCGAATGATCCGCGTCGATCTCCGAAGTGACACCGTTAGCCATCCCAGCCCAGAGATGCGCAAGGCCATGTACGAGGCTGAGCTGGGCGATGACGTATACGGCGATGATCCGACCACGAACGCCCTTGAGGCGAAGGCGGCGGAGATGCTCGGCAAGGAAGCCGCTGTAATCGTCAGCTCCGGGACGCAGAGCAACCTGGTCGCTCTGCTGGCGCAAGCCGGGCGCGGTGACACGGTTTTGATCGGGACGAAAAGCCACATTCTTAATGCCGAGGCGGGCGGCGCGTCCGCTCTGGGCGGCATCGTGATGATGCCCATCGTCAACGAGGAGCGCGGCACCATGGACCCGGAGGCGATCCGTGCCGCAGCCAGGCCGCGGGACCACCACAAGGCGCCGGTTACGCTTCTGTGCGTGGAGAACACGCAGAACGCGGCCGGGGGAACGGCGCTGTCCCCGGAAGAGATCAAGACGATGGCCGGCGCCGGCCGCGAGTACGGGCTGCGCGTTCACATGGACGGCGCACGCATCTTCAACGCCGCCGTGGCGCTCGAGACGCCGGTCGCTGCCCTTGTGAAAGATGTCGATACCGTCGGGTTCTGTCTCTCCAAGGGCCTGGCCTGCCCGATCGGCTCGGTGCTTTGCGGTGACTCAGAGGTTATCGAGGAGGCGCGTCGCTGGCGCAAGATGCTGGGCGGGAGCATGCGGCAGGTGGGCGTGATCGCAGCGGCGGGAATCGTGGCGCTTGATACGATGATCGACCGGCTGGCAGACGACCACGCAAACGCCCGGAAACTTGGCAACGCGCTGGTGGAGATGCCCGGCATCGTGATTGACCTCGCCGCGCTTGAGACCAACATCGTCCGCTTCAGCGTCCCGGCGCACAAGGGCGGCGAGATCGCCGCCCGGCTCAAGGACGAGGGCGTGTTAATTAACGCAGGCGATTCCGATCTTCGCTTTGTCCCGCATTACGGTATCGACAGTGAAGACGTGGACATCGCCATCAACGCGATGGACAGGGTAATGGCGGAGATCGCCGGTTAACAACGATCACGGTTGCGTACGGCCGGCGGAGCAAGATTCGCCTCGTCCGGCGTGTGCGTGGTCGGCCGTGATCTAAAGGCCAAACGAATGCGACCAGGATTTATCACCTGCGGCAGTGATCGCCCGGGATTAAACGCCGCCGCCCGCCATGCGACTCGTCGCGGCGCTATGGGCGTCGGACCTGTACATGATTTCCCTGAACATGGTTTCAAGGGCCTGACCGAAAACAGGGCGCATATGGAGGCGCCTGGCGATGACCAAACATAAGGGCACCATTGGGATTCTTACCGGCGGCGGCGATGTGCCGGGACTCAACCCGGCCATCCGGGCGGTCACAATCCGGGCGATCAGAGAGGGTTACCGGGTAATCGGCATCCGCCGGGGTTGGGCCGGCCTTGTCGACATGATTCCTGACCGGGATGCGGACAACAGCGCCAATTTTCAGATGCTCGACGATGACGATGTCAACCGCGCCGGGCGTACCGGTGGCACCTTGCTTCACTCCTCCCGCACCCGGCCCAGTCACCTGCCCGGGGATATGGTGCCGGCCCACCTGCGCGACCTGTATCCCGAAGACATCAACGACGTGACGCCCACCGTGCTGAAAAACCTGGAGTTCCTGGGTATCGATTACCTCATTCCCATCGGGGGCGACGACACGCTCAGCTACGGGTATCGCCTGCACACAGAAGGCGTCAAGGTTGTAGCTATCCCGAAGACGATGGACAACGATGTGCCCGGCACCGACTACTGCATCGGCTTCGGCACCTGCGTCACGCGCACTATCGAGATGACGAACGCGCTCCGCAGTACGGCGGGCTCGCATGAACGCATCCTCGTCATCGAGGTGTTCGGACGCTATTCAGGTTTCACATCGCTGCTGCCAACTATGGCCGGGGCCGCGGACCGCTGTGTCATACCGGAGCACGAATTCGACATCGAACACCTGACCGAGCTGCTCGTCTACGACCGCAACAGAAGTCCGAGCCTCTACTCCGTCGTGCTGGTGTCAGAGGGGGCGACGATGGCGGGCGAGAGGTCTTTTGAGGGTGATGGAACGGACCAGTACGGTCACCGCAGGCTCGGCGGCATCGGCGACAAGGTGGCGACCCGGCTCTCGGAACTTTCAGCAAAGTACAACAACGGACGCCGCATCAACGTGGTCAGCCAGCGCCTGGGTTACCTGATCCGAAGCGGCACGCCGGACGCGCTCGACTCTGTCGTGCCGATGGCTTTCGGCAACCTGGCGCTGGACCTGTTGCTTGAAGGCACGTCCGGCCGGCTCGTCAGCATCCGTAACGGCGTCTACGACAGCGTTCCGCTGGACGTGGTTGATGGCCCTCCCAAGGTCGTCGACGTGCAGAAGCACTACAACACGGAACGACTGCGCCCTAACTACGCATCGTTCGAGGGCAAGCCGCTGTTCATCATGACGAGCGATACCTAGCGCTGGTTGTAAGCGCCTGAACCAGATAATCCGGGTCCGATAACTCTCTCACTCACCCGGG
>JADFRU010000076.1:0-7164 GCA_022561115.1 Chloroflexota bacterium
CCCCTTCTCGACAGAGATGAACCAGCATCACCGCCGCTACATGGACGGCCGCATATCGGCGGCGGGCGCGCAGCACGGGGTGGACGTGATAACGGCGATCCGTGAGGCGGTCGGTCCTGATATTGACCTGATGATCGACGCCCACGGCAACTTCAACGTCGCCACGGCGATCGACCTGTGCAACCGCACTGCGCACGTGAACCTGACCTGGTTCGAGGAGCCGGTGCAGCCGGAGAGCATCAACGCGCTCCGCCAGGTGAAGAACGGGACCGACGTGCCGCTCTGTGTCGGTGAGCGCCTCTACACGCGCTACGACTTCGCCGACATCCTCTCGGAGGGGCTGGCGAACTACATCATGCCGGACATCTGCTGGACCGGCGGGATCTCCGAGATGCGCAAGATCGCCACGCTCGCTGAAACCTACTACATACCGATCAGCCCGCACGACGCCAGCGGCACGTTGAACGTGGTGGGCGGGGCGCACGTCATGATGACGACGCCCAACTTCTACCGGCTCGAAACCGGGAGGCCGACGCCGGACCTGTACAACCGGGTGCTCAAGGAGCCTATCGAGTTCATCGACGGCTACCTGACGCTGCCCGATAAGCCGGGACTGGGGGTGGAGCTCGACACCGAGTTCCTCGCCGCGCACCCGGACCCGCACTGGGCGCAGGCGGGCGGCGGTTAGCAGCCGACCTGCGACGGACGCGGCCCCGACGACGACGGGGTTGGGCCGGGCAGAGCGTACCCGGGGCATAGTCCTCGTAACGGCGGCCACCTTCTTCATGTGGGTGTCGCTCTACCTGTACGTCCCGTTCCTGCCGATCCGCGCCCAGGACCTTGGCGCCAGCAACACCATGGTCGGCGCGGTGATCGCCTCCTACGCCATCGCACAGATCGCGCTCCGGATACCGATAGGGGTTGGGTCAGACATGCTGGGGCGGCGCAAGCCCTTCGCACTGATCGCCATGGCATCGGCCGTTATCGGCGCGCTGTGGCTCGGCGCTTCGCCAACCCCCCTCAGCATGTTCTTCGCACGCGCCCTTACCGGCGTCGCCGGGGCGGGCTGGGTGGCGCTCAGCATCCTTTACGCCTCCTATTTCACTTCCCGTGACACCGCCGGGGCGATGTCACGAATCATGGCGGTCAACGGCATCGCCCTCGTGCTGGCGACCCTTGCCGGCGGCTGGATAGCAGAGCTGATCAACCCGACGGCGACCTTCTACTCAGGGGTGGTCGCCGGAAGCATTGGCATCACGCTTCTGCTGCTCGCTCCTGAGCCGCCGATGGGTCAGCAAAGGTCCTACTCGCGCGCCACGTTTATCTCTATCGCCCGCACCCCCCTGCTGGTCAGGGTGTCGATCATCTCCGTGTTCGCCCACTTCGTCACCTTTGCGACCAGCTTCAGCTTTATCCCCATCTACGCCCGCGAGATCGGCGGGTCTGAATCGCAGATCGGTTACATCAGCACCGCGATGTTTGCAGGGGGTGTAGCCGGAACGGTCTGCGCTCCGTGGGTGGCGCGCAAGATCGGGTACCCGGCGGCGATAGTCGCAGGGGTGCTGATGGTGGCCGCAGCGACGGTGGTCGTGCCGAGCCTGGGCCACGTGTTCAGTCTTGGCGTAAGCCAGGCGGTCGGCGGGTTCGGACGCGGCCTCGAGACGGCGTTGCTCATGACATTGGCCGTGCTCGCCGTCATCCCCGCCCAGCGCGCCACGGCCATGGGCATGTACCAGGCCGTTTACGCCATCGGCATGATCACCGGACCTGTCGTGGCGGGCGTTGTGGCGGACAGCGTCAGCATCAACGCCGTGACGTGTCCACCGCGATAGCGCTGGCCGGCGGGGCGCTGGTTTTGACGGGCCGATTTCCGAAGACGACGGAGTGATGCGGACGCGATTTTCCGGGTCGCCTGTCGATTCGTTCACAGGCAGTTGTGAGCGGCGAACGCACGACCGGGCAGACTTGTAACGTATTCGAGATTCGGTAAGCTTCGCCGGGGGCGGGGTTCCCGTTCCGGGAGGGAGTTTTGAGCCTGTTATCAGGGCTCTTCGGAATCATCGTCGGCCGTGCCGTAACCGCGTCTGTCCTGATCGGCATCGGGCTTGCGATCGGGTACGGGATTTTTACCGCGTGGATCGAGGAAGACACGAGGATCGGGATCATCGACATCCCATTCACCGTGATATCTGACGATTCCGCGGCGTTCATAGTCGAGATGATTGACTTAGCGCGCGAGGATCACTCGATCAAGGGCGTCGTGATCAAGCTCAACAGTCCCGGCGGCGGCGTTGCGGCGAGCGAGAAGCTGTTCTTTGAGGTGGAGCGACTGCGCCGTGAGAAGCCGGTAATCATTTCCGTGTCAGACCTTGCCGCCAGCGGCGGCTACATGATGTCACTTGGGGCCAACGAGATATTTGCCCGCCCTGGTTCGAGCATCGGGAGCGTCGGGGCGTTGACGAACGTCTTTCCCGACCCGCCGCCTGACGAATCGCTCGTCGGTACCGGACCGGCCAAACTCACCGGTGGCGCCCAGAGGACATTCATTGCACAGCTTGAACTGATCAAGGAAGCGTTCATCGAGAACGTATTCAGCCAGCGTGGCGACCTATTGAAGATCTCACGCGATGAGCTTGCCGAGGCGCGCGTTTACACCGGCATGGAAGGGTTGCGGCTCGGGCTGATCGACCGTCTCGGGACGGATTCCGATGCGATCGATCGAGTGGCGGAACTGGCCGGCATCTCGGACTTTGAGCTTGTCAACGTAAACGTCGAAGCGCTCCGGCTGCGCGTCAAGCAGTTCGAGCGCGTGTTCGGCTCACCGCCGGACGGAAATGACCAGGTAAGGCTCCAGGTGAACACGCTGGCACGCGCCTTCTCGGGTGGCGGGGCACAGGTTGGCGTACGGCGCGGCGTGCCTCCGGGCTTTCCGATAGAGGTCGAAATCCCACAGTTCTTTTATCTTTATGTGGCTCCGACTCAGTAACCCGCGGGCGTGGCTCCTCGTTCCTATCGCGGCCGGGGTGTTCATGGTGATTGCGTCGCTTGTCGCGGACGATGGCGACTACGACCCGCCGCCCATCGTACGGGCGCCCGTAGAGAACCTCGTCCTGGACACGATCCGCGTGACGGGATTTAGCGAGTCGCCGACGCAGAGATCGGGGGTGCTGGCGGTCGACGTCGCCCATCTCAACAATTTCTCGGAAGACGAGTTGGCCGCTCTGCTGACGAGGGTCAGCGATCGCGGGTACACCGTGGATTTGATTGGAGAATCCAGCTTCGATTTTCTATCGTCCCGTACTCGGCTCGAACTTTTGCGGGACGCGCTCCGGCGCGCCGACAGCCTGGCGATCGTCCTGCCATCGCTGGCGTATAACGATGAAGAGACGCACCTTGTTGAGCAGTTCATCGAGAAGGGTGGACGGGTGATTTTGCTGGGCGATCCCACACGCCAGAACGAGATCAACAGCATCGCCAGGGCGTTCGGCATCTCCTTTCAGGAGGGCCATCTCTATAACGTCAGTGAACATGACCTCAACTTTCGGAACATCTTCCTGAGAGACTTCGCGAGCGACCCGTTGACGGACGGGCTGCAGGAACTGGTGTTCTACACTGCCGGGACGATCAGTTCCGGAGAGCCGGTAATATCGACCGACTCCAACACCTATTCCTCGATGGTCGAGCGAACTTCACCCTTCTCGCCGGTGGTGAAGGCCGGGGACGGCAGGGTCCTGGCGCTGGCAGATCTGACGTTCATGACAGCGCCCCTTGACACGATGGTGGACAACGCAAGGTTCATCGCAAACCTGGCTGATTTCCTGACGGCCGGAGGCCGAACGTTCACGGCCGCCGACTTCCCCGGCTTTTTTGGCGACAGCGTTGACATCCTCGTCACACGATCTTCGCTTCTGGATGCGGGCACGGAACTGAAGACATTTCTAGAGTCTTCCGAGATTGGCGCAGTCCTCAAGGGCTCCGAGGACTTGCTGTCTGACACCATCCTGCTGGGCCTGTACGAAGACGCGTCTGCGGCCGGCCGGTATCTCGTCCAGGCGGGAGTGCGGGTGGGGAACGTGATCAGGACTCCGGTCACCCCGGATATCCCGGTCGCGGATTCCGGCCTGATTGTGTTGAACCAGGATGCGCGTGGCAGACGCGTCCTGGTGCTGTTGGCCGACAGCGAGTCTTCCCTTTTGAGCCTGGTCGTGAGTCTTGAAACAGGCGCTTTCCGGGACAAGCTTTTCGGTGACGCTATCGGCGTGCTGCGATTTCAGTAGCAGGGCGGTGTATTCGGAGTTGAATCCCATGAAGTTACTACTGGTGTCGGCATCGTTCGCGGTCCTGTTTCTGGCCGCGGCATGTTCATCGGACGACGATGACTTTGCGCCATCGACCGCAGCGCCACTGCCAGACATCGCCGCAACGGTCCAGTCCGGCGTGCAGGCGACCGTATCGGCGCTGCCGCAGCCGACGGCCGAGCCGGAGACGCTTTCGGCGGCCACACTCCTCGAGACGGCGCGTGTGAACAGCGCCATATCCGCCGACTGGGACGAATTACGCGCCAACGTTGACCGCTGGAGGAGCGCTCTGATCGCCTGCGATGCTTCGACGGTGCACGGCTCGCTCCGCGACTTTGCCGGCGCAACGGCGGCCCTGGCCGATCAAGCCCGGAGCTTGCCCGGGGATCAGTTTGTACGCGAGTTGGCTGACCTTGTCATTGAGGCCGTCGAAGGCGAGGCCGCGGCCTACCGGGCGCTGCGCGACACCTGGACCCCGGACGGCAGCGCTCCATTCGAAACGGTGGAGGAGGCAAGATCCGTTGCGGCGGAACTGCGGCGGCGGTCGGAGATAGGAATCGCCGACCTGGCCCGGTCTTCGTCCAACGACAGGCGGTCGGGGGTGGCAGTCTTCAGCGGGGCCGAAGACGCACTTGACCTCACATGGGAGACATTCCTGGAGAGTTACGAGGATTTCAGACAGCGCGAGTTGACTCTGGAACCGGCCGAGATAGCCGCGGAATTGGGCGCTCTGGTCGTGAAATCGTCTGAGATCCTGGCGTTGGTCCGCGGGCTGCCGACAATCGAGGGAACGCGGCCGGTGGTGCAACTGCTGGCGCAGGCCGCAGAAGAGACGGACCTGGCGCTGCGACAACTTCGAGACGCAGTCAGGCCAGACGAGGAGGGGGTAACGCCGGTGACCACGGCGTTCGTGGATTTTGAGACGAAACTTGTGACGAGCAGCGGACTCAGGTTGGAGGCAAGCCAGTTGCTGGCGGACGCCGTGGATAAAGCCTCGCGGGACACCGCCACATCGGCAGGCGATTTCGGCGCAGCGTTTGACCCGCTGTCGGCGGCGTGGAACGCCTTCCATGTCGAGTTCGACGCGTGGCGCGCATCGGAAGGCGGATGCGATCGTCTCGCCGCCGTAACGCAGCTTGGAGAGTTCGCCGGCTCATACGCTGAGCTCACGGCTCAGGTGCGCGCGCTGCCCCGCGCCCTGACCCTGCGCGAGCCCAGCGATCTTCTGCTGGAAGCGATCGAACGGGAAGAGCAGGCGATGGTGGAACTGAGGGACGGCTGGCAGCCGTTTGACACCTCCGTGTACCTACGTTTTGACCAGGAGCGCGCCGGTACCAGCAGGCTGCGCCGAACGGTGCAGGCGATGCTCCAGGATCTGCTGATCGAAAGCGGCGTATCGCCGGACGACCTTCCCGGGTAGTACGTAAGCCGGTGGTACAGCCGCATGACCCGTTCACGGGACCGTGGGCGCGTAGCAAGCAATTCCCTTCTACGAGCGGGTGAGAAGCCTGACCTGAGCGCAGCCGAACAGGGTCAGGGTGAGGGAGGGTTCTCATCGTAGAAACGCAGCCCCCTGCGATTTTCGAGCTGGTCGATAAGTGGGACAGACACTAAGGCACTCGATTGACATGACCATCCGCACCGACGCACCGTCGACCGCTGCAGTCTCGATCCCCGGGCTGTCGGAAGCCGAGGCTCGTCGCGGTGTGATCACCGTCACAGCGGCGACAATCTTCCTGTACCTGTCGCTCTACCTGTACGTCCCCTTCCTGCCCCTCCGGGCGGCCGAGCTGGGCGCGAGTAACACGATGATCGGCGCAGTCGTCGCCGGTTTCGCCGTCGGGCAGGTCGTCCTGCGGCTTCCGATAGGGATCGGCGCCGACCTCATTGGACGCAGGAAGCCGTTCGCCGTCGGCTCGCTTGTCCTGGCGACGGTCGGCGGGCTTGGCCTCGCCCTCGCGCCAAACACGGCCACGCTGTTCGCGGCACGGCTGCTTACGGGCGCATCGGTCGCCGGGTGGGTGGCGATCACCGTCCTGTTTTCCTCTTACTACCGGCCCGACGACGTGCCCCGGGCAATGTCCCGGATCATGGCCGTCTGGGCGGCGGGGCTGGTGCTTGGAACATTCTTCGGCGGACTGATCGCGGATGCGTTTGGCACGAGCGCCACCTTCTGGGCTTCCGTCGGCGCGGGGGCGATCGGGACCGCCCTGATCATGTCTGCGCCGGAGCCGCGGCTTGACCGAGTCGAGCGTTACGGGTTCCACACCGTCCGGCTGGTGGCCTCTTCCGCGTTCCTCGTACGCATCGCCGTTATCGGCATAGCCGTCCAGTTCATCGCCTTCGCGACCTACTTCGCCTTCGTCCCGGTCTACGCCAGGAGCATCGGCGCGTCCCTCTCCACCATCGGCTACATCACCACATTCACGCTTGGCGCGGCGATGGCGGGAACGCTTCTGGCGCCGGTCATCATCCGCCGCGTGGGGTACCGTGCCGTCGTTGCGGGAGCGCTTATCGTGGTCGGGACCGCCACGGCCGCCGTGACCCTCGCAGACTCCATGTTCCCGCTCTTCGTAACGCAGGGCATCGCCGGATTGAGCCACGGCGTGCTATCGGCGGCGCTCATGAGCCTGGCAGCGCTTGCCGTTGCGCCCAATCTCCGGGCCACGGCGATGGGGTTCTACCAGGCGGTGTACGGAACCGGCGTCCTCGCCGGACCTCTCATCGCCGGGTTCGTGGCGGACGGCCCCGGGCTCGACGGAGTGTTCCTGATATCGGCCGGCGTCGCAGCAACAGCGGCCGCGTTAACCCTGGTCACCCGGATGCCCTCGGCCGATGGCAACTGAATCGAGCGCCAGGGAGCCGA
>JADFRU010000077.1:0-7104 GCA_022561115.1 Chloroflexota bacterium
CGACGCCGAGCGGTCGAGCGTCACCGAGAGGACCGGGTTCCTGAAAGGCCTGGCCGCCGCTACAGGCCCGGGCGGTGAAAGCGGCGGCGGACCCCCCCGGAGCGTCTACGAGCTGCCGGTCTCTTACGGCGGGGAGGATGGGCAGGACCTTGAAGATGTCGCCCGGCACACCGGCTTAACCGCCGAAGAGGTAGTCGCCATCCACTCCGGGACCGACTACCGGGTTTACATGCTGGGATTCGCCCCCGGTTTCCCGTACCTGGGCGGAATGGACGAACGGATCGCAACGCCCCGCCTTGCGACACCCCGTGTGCGCGTTCCGGCGGGTTCCGTTGGGATCGCGGAGTCCCAGACCGGCGTTTACCCGCTGGCGTCCCCGGGCGGCTGGCGGCTTATCGGCAGGACGCCTGTCTCGCTGTTCGACCCGAACGCTGATCCGCCCGTGCCGTTCCTTCCCGGCAGCTTCATCAGGTTCGTGCCGGTCTCCGCTGAAGAGGCGGCCCGGGTTGCGGATGAGGTGGCCGCTGGAACGTACACGGTCACGCGCCGGGTCCGCGCGGAGGGACAGGACGCTTGACCGGGGCTGCGCTGCGAGTCATATCCCCGGGACCGCTTTCTACGGTCCAGGACCTCGGACGTCCCGGGTACCAGCGCTTTGGCGTGTCGGTGTCGGGCGCCGCCGACCGTTACGCGCTCAGGCTCGGCAATCTGTTGACGGGCAACGACCAGCGCGCTGCCGGTATAGAGGTCACGCTGGGCGGGGCGGAGTTCGAGTTCACAGACGCCGTTATGTTCGCCATCACCGGCGCTGATCTCAACGCTACCTTGAACGGAAATCCGGTGCCGTCCTGGGAAACAGTGCAAGCAGGCGCAGGGGATCGCCTGGCGTTATCTGGGCCCGGCGCTGGACTACGCGCATACGTAAACGTGTCCGGCGGTATCGACACCCCGCCCGTGCTCGGGTCCCGCTCGACGCACGTCTCCGGACGGCTTGGCGGTGTGGACGGCGGTGCGCTGGAACCCGGCAATGAGTTGCCGATCGGCCCGGTGACGAACCCGGTCTCGCCCGGCAGGCGTGTGCCGGATGACATGCTGCCCCGTTACGGCGGCGATATCCTGGCACGCGTCGTCCCCGGCCCGCAGGACGACAGGTTTGGCCCCGATGCGACCGACGTCTTTTACGGATCAACCTTTACGGTCAGCGACAAGAGTGACCGGATGGGATGCCGCCTGGAAGGCCCGGAGGTTCCGGCAATCGGAGGAGCGCATGACATCGTCTCTGATGCGGTCGTGACAGGGGCAATACAGATACCCGGAGACGCCCGGCCGATCATCCTGCTGGCGGATCGGCAGACCACCGGGGGCTACGCGAAGATCGGCGTCATCGCGAGCGTCGATCTCGCCCTCATCGCACAGGCGTCTCCCGGCGCAACGGTGCGATTCGAGCGCATATCGGCGGCGGAGGCCCAGGCCCTTGCCCGCGCGCGAATGACGACGCTACGCGACATCATTTTCGAAACACCCGGGGAAGCCGGCGGCGAGCGGCGTACGTACGCGCTGCGGGTCGGCGGGGTCGACTACCGGGTCGATATCGATACCGGCGCGGAGCACGGGGCAACCACGGCCCGGGTTAACGGCGTTGAGTACGCAGTTCAGATCATTCCCGGGGGATAGTTCCGCTACCCCGCTTTGCGACGAGAAGCGCATCCAGCCCTGATAACATTCACTTCCGTTACGGGAGACCGGTTCCGGGTGTGACCCCGGACCGACTGCCCGGGCTTTAACGCGTCATCAAACTGGCGGAGGAACCGCGTCACGTCCAACGCACAACTATTCGAGGACGGACTGCTCGTAACCGGCATCGGCATGGGCGTCACGGTTGGCGTCCTGGTGTTGCTCATGTTAACCATCCGGGCGCTGGGCCTGTTTGACCGGCTGTTACAGCGGCGTCAATCTGCCGCGCTCGCCGGGGCCGTACTTGAAACTCCCGCCGGGCCTTCTATCGCAGACGAAACACGTGAGGCGTCGCGCGGCGGCGAGATCGTGGCCGTGATCGCTGCAGCGCTGGCGCTGTCTGAAGATGAAGAGTCACGAGCTTCACCCGGATTTTCAGGGCTACCCTCGTACGAGAGGGCGGCGGCGTCCGCGTACCCGGACGCGTGGGCGGCGGCCGGACGCAGGCAACTTATGGACCGCCGCGGGAGGCCGTCCCGATGAGCCCGCGGCGCTACCGGATCACCGTAGACGGCAACACTCACGAGGTTGAGGTTGGAGACGTAAGCGCGTCTCCGATCCGCGTAAACGTGGACGGAGTCGACTACGACGTCGAGGTGCCCGGAAAACCCACCCGCGGACCAGCGCCCGCCCGGGCATCCGCGCCGTCACGACCCACAGCGCAACCGTCCGCTCCCGCTTCCGGGACCTCTGCGCCCTCACCCGGCGCTTCAGCAAACGCCATGACGGCGGTAATGCCGGGCCGCGTGATGTCGGTGGCTGTGTCTGTAGGAGATACCGTCAGCCGTGGCGACCTGATCTGCATTATTGAGGCGATGAAGATGGAACAGAAGATCGGCGCCAACAGGGACGGGACCATCTCCGCTGTCCGCGTCTCCGCCGGAGACTCGGTCGCACACGGCCAGATCCTGGTCGAGTTCGAGTAGCCGGCCGCAATGGAATTCAATTCCCTGTGGGAAGGCTTCACCGAGATCGGCGATGACCCGCGCATTATCGTGATGTGGGCGATCTCCGGGTTCCTCTTTTACTGGGGGATCGCGAAGAAAAAAGAACCCCTCCTGCTGATCCCTATCGCGGCCGGGATCCTGTTCGCCAACCTGCCCACGGAAGCGCTGACCCGCGACGGCGGTGATGGCGGTGACGAAGGCCTGCTGCACTTCTTCCAGGTCAACGCCCTCAATAACGACCTGATGCCGCTGCTGATCTTCCTGGGACTGGGCGCGGCGACCGATTTCGAGCCGATGCTCGCGAGTCCCCGTTCGCTGCTGCTCGGCGCGGGGGCGCAGGCCGGCGTATTCGTCGCCTTACTCGGCGCACTGCTCCTGTCGTTCACCGGGGTGTTCGACTTCGGGCTTCTGGAGGCGGCGTCGATCGGGATCATTGGCGGCGCAGACGGCCCGACCACCATTTTCATCTCCAACAAGATGCGCCAGTTCGGGCTAGAAAACGGCATCGCTGTTTCCGATATCGTCGGCGCGACGACCGTCGCTGCGTACTCCTACATGGCGCTTGTGCCGATCATCCAGCCGCCGATCATCAAGCTCCTGACGACTCAGCGTGAGCGGCGCATCCGGATGCCGTACCCGGAGCGGCCGGTCTCCCGCAGGGTCAAGATAATGTTCCCGATCGTGACGACGATCGTCATCGGCGTACTGGTGCCGCAGGCGGCGCCGTTGATCGGCTTCATAATGTTTGGGAACCTGATTCGTGAGTCAGGTGTTGTGCCGCGCCTGGCCGATACCGCGCAGAACGAGATGATGAACATCGTGATCATCCTGCTCGGCCTCACGGTCGGGTCGCTCATGCCGGGCCGCGTGTTTCTGCAGACGGAGACGATCGGAATATTCTTGCTGGGGCTGTTCGCCTTCATGGTGGCGACAGCCGCCGGGATCATGCTCGCCAAGGGCATGAACCTGTTCAACCCGAAGAACCCGATCAACCCTATGATCGGCGCGGCCGGGGTGTCCGCCGTTCCCATGGCGGCCCGGGTGGTCCAGGACATGGCCAGCAAGGAAGACCCGGACAACTTCCTGTTGATGCACGCCATGGGGCCAAACATCGCAGGCGTTATCGGAACCGCAACGGTGGCGGGCATCCTGTTGAATATCATCCCGCAACTCGTGAAATAGAAGGCCCGCCCATGCGGTTCCGGTGACGGGACCACAGAGCCGGGTTCTGGAGACGCACAGAGAGGACAGCCGATGGTGGACCGCAGCATGCGCGGCATCTTCCCGATCCTGGCCATGCCGTTCGACGCCGACGGAAACGTGGTGGTCGAGGACCTCCAGCGGGAGGTTGACTGGATAGCGGGGCACGGAATCCCGGGCGTGGGCATCGCGCTTGGCAGCGAGGTCTACAAGCTGTCCGACGAGGAACGCAGTTTCGTGCTGAAGACGGTGGTGGAGGCGGCAAACGGACGGCTAAAAGTCGTGATGAACACCGGCCACGAGGGAACCAGCGTGTCGGTCGACTACGCGAAGCGTGCTCAGGACCTGGGAGCGAGCGCGCTGATGATTCGTCCGCCGTCGTTCGCACAACTCCCGGCTGCTGACGTGATCGAGTATTTCGTAACCGTCGCGGAAGCGGTCAGCATCCCTATTTTCATGCAGGATGTCCTCGGCTCCCAGGTGCCGCCGCCGCTCGCCGTGCAACTGGCGCAGGCGCACGAGAACCTCTGCTACATCAAGGTAGAGGTAGCGCCATCGGTCCCGCGGTTTGCAGACCTCGTGGCGCGTACCGGCTCGTCCGGGTTGATCCCGTTCGGCGGGTCCGGCGGCCAGTTCCTGCTGGAGGAGGCGCGGCGTGGCTCCCAGGGGTCAATGCCGTGGGCCGTGATACCGGACGTTTACGCCCGCGTCTGGGACGACTTCCATTCCGGCAACGAGATCGACGCCGAGTCTCAGTACCGTCGTTACGCCGCATTGAACGCCATGATCGCGCAGGGCATGGGCGCGGCCATGTGGATCAACGATTGGATCCTGTTTCGACGCGGCGTCTTCCAGGAGTCGTCCCGGCCACGCCAGCCGGCTCCACGACCTGATGAACAGACGATGAAAGAGCTCGACGCCATGCTCGAAGAGCTCGACCTGATCGGGAAGTAACGCCGGACCCGGCATCGCACACTGAACCTGGAGAGCGAAGCAATGGTTGATCGCACCATATCCGGGATCGTTCCGATCCTCGCCACACCCTTCGACGAGCAGGGGCAGATCGATTTTGAGGACCTTGAGCGCGAGGTCGAGTGGATGGTGGACGTGGGCGTGAACGGTGTGGGGATTGCCGTGGCGAGTGAAATCTACAAGCTCACAGACTCCGAGCGGGACGAGGTCCTGTCGTCGGTCGTGAAGCAGGTGAACGGCCGAATCCCGGTCGTGATGAACACCGGCGCGATGGGCACGGACGTAACGATCCATTACTCGAAACGGGCGGAGGATCTCGGAGCGAACGCCCTTATGATCCGGCCGCCAAGTTTCATAGCAATGCCCGCCAGTGAGGTGATCGAGTTTTTCGCTCGCGTCGCCGCCTCGGTGACATTGCCGATCTTCCAGCAAGATCAGGCGACGGCGCAGGTGACCCCGTCTATGGCGATTGAGATCGCCGCCCGCCACGAAAACCTGTGCTACATCAAGGTGGAAACCGCGCCAACGGTGCCGCGCATGGCCCAGACGGCTGCGCTACGCGACGCAGCAGAGGGAGCCGCCGGTGGTCTGATCCTGTTTGGCGGCGCGGGCGGCACTTTCCTTTTCGAAGAGGTGCGGCGGGGCTCGGCCGGGTCGATGCCCGGCTCAACCCTCCCGGATGTTTTCGTTGATGTGTGGGACCGGTGGCATGACGGCGATGAAGCGGGCGCTGAGAAAGAGTTCCGGCGTTACGGGGCGTTGCTGCGCACGCTCAAGCAGCCACACGGGCTCGACAACTGGATCTACAAGGAGATCCTGGTCCGGAGAGGCGTCTTCAAGACGGCGCAGGCCCGTCATCCGGCGGTGAAGCCGGACCGGATGCAGATCTACGAGATCGAACAGATGCTGGACGAGCTTGAAATCGGCAAGATCGACGCCTGAGATATGCACGCATTGAGACCCGGCACGTCAGCCCGTGGAAACGGCCTGCGCCGCCCCCCGGCATATAGTTGCAGTTGCAACGAACCTGACTGCGCCTGTACGCGGGGGGCCGGAGTAGTCCTGACTGCGCACCCGGCTCCCAGTCAACCCCATAACGGCGTCCCCGGGCCGCTGCTTTTCCCCGGGATCACTGCCGTGGCTCCGGGTATCGCACGGGAAGCGCCGCAGGCCGGTACACGGGTCAAGTCTTGATGATGCCTCTCCTGGACATCTGGTCCAGTAGCCCGCTGTCTGATCTCTCGACCTTCGAGATCGTCCTGCTCTCAGTCCTGGCCTTTGCGGTGTCGTACGTGTCCGGCATGGTCGGCATGGCGCTGGGGGTGGTCCGGTTGCCGTTGCTGATAGCTTTCGGCATCAGCGTTCCGGTGGCGGCGGGCGTAAACCTCGCTGTCAGCGTCGTCACCGCAACCACCAGTGGATGGAAGCACTGGCGTTCAGCGCGGGTCGCGCCGCGCGTCGTGCTCCTTATCGGTGTGCCTTCATTCCTGGGGGCGTTCGTCGGTGGCCTGACATCCGGGTCGATACGGGTCTGGATACTGCTCACGCTGGTCACTCTTGTCCTGACGTGGTCCGGCGTGATCGCGCTGGCGCGGGCGCTTCGGTCTAAAGAGCAGGCGCTTGACGTAGATCAATCGACGCCGACGAAGGCGCGGATGACGTTGGAAACCGCTGTCGGTTTCACGATCGGGCTGTTGGGAGGGGCGGTCGGCCTGGTGCTCGGGACGATACGAATGCCGGTGCTGGTGAACGTTCTCAAGCTTCGGCCCGCGATAGCCATCGGCACCAACACCATCATCGGGCTGCTGGTGGGAGCGTCCGGTTTTTTCGGGAAGCTCGTCAACGGGGATATCGATCTCCTGCTGATCCTGTTGCTGGGCGCGACGGGGATGGTCGGAAGTTACCTGGGAGCGATACGGACCGGCCAGATGAACACGAACAACCTTCGCCTTGCCATCGGCGTGGTACTTATCGCCGTCGCCCCTTTCATGGGCGTGCGAGCGTTCCTGGAGTTTCCGAACTAGACCGCGGCTCCCCCACAGGCTATGCGCGACCTGTGGGGCCTGTCATTCTTCGCATATGTGCCAGAAATGTGGGGTTTTGGTGACCGAAGCGCGCCCTGGTGATCGACGATGAGATTTGTCCATCGCGCCCGGGCCGTCGCTAGCCCTTCGCCAGATCGACGACCGCCGCCGCCACCTGGTCAGCACGACCAAAGTACAGTACTTTCAACGTCACCTGCCGCGATGCA
>JADFRU010000078.1:0-7085 GCA_022561115.1 Chloroflexota bacterium
AGCGCTTGCTCGTCGGGCATGCTTGTTCCTTGATATACCCGGGAAACGTCCGGGATATGTCCGGCGGTGCCGGCGGTGAAGGATGGCTGATCCGGACGTAGGAAACTGAAGGCCGGCGATTCGATGGCCTTCGGGGTCAAAATCGTACGTTCGTGTCCTCAAGCGGTCAACAAAGCCCGGCCCGCAAATGGCACGCGTTAGAGCGCAGATGGCACACGTCAGAGCGCAAATGGCGCGCGTCAGAGGCGGTTCGTATCGCCTGCTCAAAAAGGCTGCGAACGCCGGCGGCTCCCAACGTAGAGCGGAGCGGCGCGCTGCTATACTCGGGGACCGTTTGGAAAACCTGGTTCGGAGTGAAGAATGGCCCCGTCGCTGCTCGAGGGCGAGTACTCAAAGCTCAACTTTTACAAGCTGGACAAGAGCTGGCGCAGGCTGCCGGAGGACGAGAAAAAGGCCTCCAAACAGGAGTTCGCGTCGGTTGTCTCCGAACTGCCGTCAGAGTTGCCGATCATGACCTACGGGCTGACCGGCACGCGCGCAGACTGTGACTTCCTGCTCGCCCAGCAGTCTATGGAACTTGACGCTTTTGACGAGACGGCCCGCCGGTTGAACCACACCCATCTCGCCGGTTACCTGGACCAGTCTTACTCGTACCTGGCGGTCCGCCGCAAGACGCAGTACAAGCACGGCGGCGGCGCGTTTGAACTCAAAGATGCGTACAAGTATTTCATCGTTTACCCGATGGTGAAAAAGCGGGAGTGGTACCAGTTGTCCCAGGATGAGCGGCAGCAGATGATGAATGACCACTTCCGGATCGGCCACAAATACCCGTCGGTAAAGATCAACACGACCTACTCCTTCGGTCTCGACGACCAGGAGTTCGTGGTCGGCTTTGAGACGGACAAACCACGCGATTTCGTTTCGCTGGTAATGGAGTTGCGGGAAATCCCGGGCGGGATGTATACGGCGAGCGAGACACCGATCTTCGCCTGTGTGCGGATGCCTATCGAGGAAGCGCTGGACGCACTCGGCTAGAGATCCCACTCCCCACTCCCAGGAGAAACTCCCGGGGGAAAACCATATGAAAAGGCCCCGGTTTGAACCGGGGCCTTTTCAATACTCAGGAATTGCGACCGGGTCGCGATTTACTGGCGGTTCCCCGGGACTACTTGTTGTCTCCGGGCTCGGAGGAATCGTAGTCGTAGTCGTAATTGAGGGCTATGAACTCATTTTCGCCCTCAGGGACCTGATCTTCCGGGAAGATTGCCGTGACCGGGCAAACAGGCTCGCATGCAGCACAGTCGATGCACTCTTCCGGGTTGATATAAAGCATATTGTCGTCAGGCTTGGAGTAGATGCAGTCGACGGGGCAAACGTCAACGCAGGCACCGTCTCTAACATCCACGCATGGTGAAACGATGATGTAGGTCATCCTGTTGGCATTCCTCCTGGCCAAAACTTATCCTGTGGGCGTCGCCCGATTGTCAACGCTCTGCTTCTGAGCCAGCGTCGAATTATCTGTAGCCCCAACGTGCAAGTCTACCCCCCATTCCATGTCCGGGGCCGGGACACCCGAAATCGAATGTGGCAACGTAGTCTTTCAGCGTCCTCCCGGGCAGGTAGTTGAGGCCTCGATCATCGTGGAAACAAGGAGTCAGGATGCCGTCTGAAAAAACCGCTGTCGTGACCGGTGGCGCCGGGTTCATCGGTTCACATGTCGTCGACCGGCTGGTCGGCGAGGGATTCAGCGTCACGGTTATCGACGACCTGAGCACCGGCAAGCGGGAGAATCTTCCGCCGGGCGTACAGCTCGTGGTCGCTGACGTGACGGAAGATGCGGCGGGGGCGGCGATCCGTGAGGCGCGCCCCGCGCTGATAGTCCACGCCGCAGCCCAGATCAGCGTCTCAAGGTCCACCCGGGAGCCTGTCCTGGACGCCCGAATCAACGTGATCGGCACCGTTAACGTGCTGGAGGCGGCCCGCGTCGCAGGGACGGCGAAGGTGGTGTATTTCGCTTCCGGGGGCACAGCGTACGGCCAGCCTGACACCCTGCCGGTCAATGAATCTCACCCGAGAGGCCCCGAAAATCCGTACGGCGCCTCCAAGCTGGCCGGCGAAGAGTTCCTGGCAATGTATCGCCGGGCGTTCGGGCTGAAGTCAACGGCGCTCCGCCTGGCCAATGTGTACGGGCCGCGTCAGGACCCCCACGGCGAAGCAGGTGTAGTGGCGATATTCGCCCGGGCGATGCTTGACGACGCGCCCGTAACGATCTTCGGCGACGGCAACGATGAACGCGACTACGTGTACGTGTCGGATGTGGTCGATGCCGTTATCGCTGCCGTGGCGGCGACGGACGGACCGGGGGTGTGCAACATCGGCTCAGGCAAGGGCACGACCGTTAACGACCTGTGCGCCATGCTTGGCGAGCTGACGGGATACGCCCGCAGGCCGCAGTACGGCCCGCCACGTCCGGGAGACGTTCATGCGATCAGCCTCGACGCAGGCCTGGCCCGCGCTGAACTCGGCTGGTCGCCGACGGTACCGTTAAAGGACGGACTTGCACGCACGGTCGAGTTTTTCCGGGAGAAAGCGGAACGTGAGCGGACGGACCGCTAACCTGCTTCCGGGAACCGGATATCGCCCCCGCACACCACATCCCAACCTGATGCACATGGGATCCAACCCTCCGGACTCCGGCGGTACGAGAGACTGACTGAAGGCGCAGGACTCCCGGACGCGGACCGGGGAATGCCGATTGCGCCACCGAATCATGGAGACCGATATGGCGAGCATCATGATCGTGGACGATAGCCCTGAGGTCCGTATGGCCCTCACGGCGACGCTGGAAGACGCCGGTCACACTGTTACCGAGGCGTCAGACGGTATAGACGCAGTCGCACAGGCGACCGCCACGCAACCGGACGCGATTTTCCTGGACATCAACATGCCGGACCTGGACGGAATTGGCGCGTTACGCGCCCTACGGTCCGATGAGCTTACGCGGGACGTGCCGGTGGTGATGCTGACGGCTGTCGCAGACATGGACCACGTGAAGATAGCGCTCGCCGCCGGCGCCCAGGACTACATCCTCAAGCCGTGGGACAGCGACACGGTGATCCAAAAGCTGTGGAACGCTATCGAGGCTCGCCGCCTCAAGTCGGAGAGGTCAACCTAGGGACCGTTCCCCGAGTCTGAGTCCCCTCCCCGGCCGGACCCTGTATGCGCGGACGCCTGTCGAAAGGCGAGAAACGCAGTTCTTCGTGGAACATCCGCCCGGCGACCGGTCCTGAAAGAGAGAACCGGACCCGGGCGCTAAATTACCGGCGTCGGCGCTCCCCCTACTTCCCCTGTACGGACGATAGCGGGTTGAATGTCACGCGGCTGAGGACGGAATCGCCCGTGTTCTTGAAGTGGTGTAGCGAACCGGGCGGCACGAGCACGCAGTCCCCCGCTTTTATCGGGTACTCGGTGCCATCCACCCAGATAATGCCCTCGCCGCGCGTGATGAACGCCTGGTGCTCCCAGGGGTGCGTGTGATGTGCGCTGGACTCGCCGGGCTGATGGTCGTGGTAGAGCGTGACCACCGTCGGAACCCCATCGTCCGGACCGAGGATCGGGTTGCCGTGGTCAGCCGAGTTCTTGATTACGGGTTCCAATAGTTGCTCCCTTTATCACGCGTTTTCTGGGCGATGTCACGACCGGGCGCTCACTGCGAGCGCGCAGTTTACGGGACAGGTTCAGAACTTTCCGTGTCCGGGTTCTCGTTACGACTTCCGGTACAGACCTGCCGGTTCACTGACCTTTCGTTAGCGGAAAGAGCTGGCCGGTCTCGCCAGGCCCGTCGGTTAACACTCGAGAACCGGCCCGGGCCTTCCAGCAGATGTGGCTCAGCACGACCCGGTTATTTTGTCTCCATCTCCACCGGATTGGACAGGATGCCGATCCCCTGCACCTCTACCTCTACCTGGTCCCCCGGCTTCATGTTCCGCGGCTCGCCGGTGGTGCCGGACCAGACGATGTCCCCGGGCCGTAGCGTCATCTGCTGGCTGATGTAGCTGACGAGAACGCCGAAGTCAAAGTGCATGTCGGCGGTGCTGGCCCGCTGCACCTCCTCGCCGTTCAGGCGGACAATCATGTCGCCACCCGCCCGTGGGTCGAAGTCGGTGTCGATCCACGGCCCGAACGGCGCAAATGTGTCCGTCCCCTTGCCCCGCCACATCGAGTTGTCGTTACGCTGCCAGGTCCGCTCGCTGACGTCGTTGCCGCAGGTGTAGCCAAGAATCCGGTCCCACGCCTCTTCCGGGCTAACGCGCCGCGTGGCCTGCCCGATCACCGCAAGGCACTCGCCCTCGTACTGAATCCCGGTGGTCGAGTCGTATGGGATCAGGATCGTGTCGCCGGGGTTGATAATGGCGCTCACGGCCTTGTGCCAGGGCTGCGGTGTTGGCGACATCTCAGCCTGGCCGGTAATGCTCGTCGCCTCGTGAAGGTGGTCGGCGAAATTAACGCCCGGCCCAAACATCTGGCTGGGCGTCGCCGGGGCAAGAAGGCGAACGTCCGATAGCGCGTGCGAAGTGGACGTTTTGTCGAACGCGCCGAAAACGTCTCCGCGTATCTCGATAACCGTGTCGCCCTCGACGACTCCGTATCGAGCCAGGCCCCCGGTCTCAAAGCGTGCGATTCGCATGGCGATCCCTTATCTCCCTTGCAAACTTACCGGGGCGTCTCAACGGCCGGCCCCTCTGAGTTTGCCGGTGTTGGGCGCAGGTTACGGCACAGCCGAAGCGTGTGGAACGTTCCGGACCCAGCTTTGCGCCGAGATCCGCGAAATGTCGATGTATCTCTTTCCTGGGTACTCGCGTCTGAATTGATATAACAGTGACTGACCGGTCAGTTTTCAAAACGATTCGGGCCGTCACACGGACCCAAACAGCAGTTACTGGGTCGTTGGCCCCGTCTTGCTGGCCATTGGTCTGGGCACCGGCGCGGTGTTCGCCGCAGCCGCGGGTTCAGTAATGGGTGCTGTGGAAGAGGCGAAAGCAGGCGTTGGCTCGGCCATGAACGACGTCTCCCAGATGCTTGCCGGCGCTCTCAGCATCGCCGCAGTCGGATCGATCATGTACGCGATCTACCGCGCCAGGCTTGGGAACGCTCTAGATGCGCTCCCACAGGGCGTGGCCGATGCGGCCAGAGATTCGATCGGCGCAGCCATGGAAGTGGCATCGCTGCTTCCTCCGGAAGAAGGGCTGGCGCTGTCGACCGCCGCCAGGACTGCTTTCACAGACGCCTTCGGTATTTCGGTCGCCCTCGGCGCCGGCCTTTCGCTCATCGGGGGTCTCTTGATCGCCAGGTTCATGCCAGCGACCCAGGCATCCGGGCACGGAGCCCACGGACGTGGACACGGGGCCGGGCGTGAGACCGAGGAGGCGCACATCTCCCCGGCCACATCCGACCATCCAGACGGGCACCCGACTGGGCAGGTTCACGCAACGGGTGACTAAAGGCGTTTCACAGGGACGTGAGGAAACGGGATCTGCCGGGTTAGTTGGAGCCCGAAAGCCTTCGGGCTCCAACTCTGGAAAGACCGGTGGACCAGGGCTTAGAAGGTCATACGGCATATGCCGGAGGCACAGTGACCGTAGCTGGAACTTTTCGAAGGCATCTAGCGTCTATATGTATCGGCCCGGTTAGACATACCACACGGCAAGACAACAGGAGAAGGAAATGAACAGGACAAAAAATCTTGGGCTAGGACTTGGATTGACCGCACTGATGGTGATCGGCCTCGCGTGCGGGTCCGGAGAGACACAGGAGCCGGCATCTACGGGTCCGACATCCGACTCTCCGCAGGCCCAGACCCAGGGCCAGTCCCGATCGCCCGATCCAGACGGAGAAAACACCGCACCCGATACCCCGAGAGGCACCCCTCTGGTCAGTCTGAGCTACGAGGGAGCAGTCTACTATCTGACCCCTCTTGGAACAGGCGAAACGGCGAATCTCAACGAAGTCAACCTTGAGCTCGTCGGCGCCACTACCGAATCGAACCTCATCGCTCCAGGCAGCGGTAAGAGCCTGGAGATCTACAGACTCAAGGATGGGGAAGAGTTCTACATCTACACGCTGGCACCCGGCGGAAGTTTTCAAATCGAAGACGGAAACACTGTTACGACCGAAACGTTCGAAGCCGAATGGATGCGTTGGACTGCCGCTGAATCCAACTAGGGCGTGACCGCCTGTTCATGGATTTGACCTGCCTCCTGAGCGGTACGTACGAGGGATTAAGTTAGGTGTCACCTCTGCGACGACCATGTTGGCACCTATTTGAATAATCCCGCTGCGCAAGATGCTGTTGACGATACGGGTAGAAGTTTGCACGGCAGGCCAGAAGTACGCTTTTTAGCTGAGAGGTTGTGATATGCAATCGAACACCATTGGGCCCGGATATCCAAACTCGAAGGCCTTGAGCACTGCCAGCAGGGTAGTCAAAACGCTTGCCTCCATCCATCCCCGGTTGGCGAGCCTCATCGTGAATAGGCTCTTCTTCATGCCATTTTCAAAGCCGCCCTCGGCTGCCGAGCAGCGTGCTCTCTCGAACTCGGAGCGATTGTCACTTCCTTTCCGGGGGAGGGACCTTGCAGCCTACGCTTGGGGAACCGGGCCTACTGTCATCCTGCTACACGGATGGTCGTCGAACGCGGGTTCGATGCATCACTTCGTCGTGCCGCTGCAGGAGGCTGGATTCCGCGTTTTTGCATTCGATGCGCCGGCTCATGGTGCGTCGCCAGGAAGGATGACCGATGCAGTGGAGTACGGAGAAGCCATTAGAGTGGCCATCGAGAAGAACAACCCCGTGGAGGGCGTGATCGCCCATTCCTTTGGCGCGATGGCGATGCTGCTGTTGCTGGCCGAAGAGCCGGGGTTAGCCATCAAGGCTGTGGTTGCTAACAACCCGCCGGCGGAGCTGAGCACGTTGATCGACATATTCGCCGAAAGGCTCGAACTCCCTGAAAGCGTGCTGAACGGCCTGCGACGACACATCCACTCTCGATTCGGACGTCCAGTCGAATATTTCTCGCTGATGAGTC
>JADFRU010000079.1:0-6989 GCA_022561115.1 Chloroflexota bacterium
TAGCCGTGCCGGTGACGCGTTGGACCTCGATGCCGTTCGATAGAACCGTATTCCCCCGGTCATGGGACAGTGCGAATCGGAACGACGCCAGCCCGGATAAAGCGTCAGACGAGCGGGCGATGACTTCAGGCGGTGAAAGCGGCTCTACTGTAGGGACCGGGTCTGTTGGACCGCCGGATGAGCAGGCGAGCGTCAACGCAACCATCAGCGACGCCAGGAGGCCCGCCGTCTGCCGGGTCGCTGACGATCGTTTACGGGTCAGAGCAGTCACGCATGAAGCCACAGGCAGGACATCGTAGTTTGCAGTGCAGGTCCAGCATTTCAGTACCGCAGCGATCGCAAATGTAGACCGGCGGCGAGGCGGCTGGCGAGGTGTTAACGGAGTTCATTACGGCGCCTCGGAACGAATCCTGACGGCGGCCGGAGTATAGCAAGGCGCCCCGGCTACCTGTCACCAGTGACCGTGCAGGTATGCGCGTCAACAAGGCGGATTCGTACCTGCCGATCAGATCGCGGCAAAGAAAGACCGCACCCTGAACAGGCCCTCCCGCGGGCAGGTAATGGGGATATTGACCGTCCCCCGTGTCGGCAATCCCGGCGAATCCAGTCTTACGGGCTCGTGCCGATAAGGACGACGTAATCCGACGGGGTTTCGGCCCCGCCCGCAAGCTCCACAGTGATCGAAGCGCCGATGTACGCGGTCGCGTCCCCGATCAGGTCGAGATCGACCACCGCGTAACCGTATCGATCGACGGTGAAAGTGTTGCCCGGAATCTCACGCCCTTCGTATGTGAGCCAGACCTGGTAGACCGAGCCGTCAGGCGCGGGCGCCAGTCCGTTCACCATCAGCAGGGCGCGATCACCGCTGGAGTGAGTTATCAGCATGCCCTGGGGCGCCTGCGGTTGCAGTCCGCCGGAGAAGAACGATGGCGTTAGCCAGTCGCCCGTAGAAGTGACGTACTGGAGCCAGCGCAGGTCGCTTACCTGCTGTTCCAGCGTATCTGCGGCTTCCTGCAACACCGACACCTGTTTAACCTCGGTCAGTGTCGCCTCGGTCATCTGTTCCATGGCGCTGACAGACGCCGAGACAGCCGTCATGTTGCGTTCCTGCGCCACGACCTGTTCCGATAGCCCGTCCACGCGGTCGTTCAACTGGACGTTGATGATCGCACCAATCGCCACAACACCGGCAAAGGCCGCGGCGAACGCTGCGGACACGCCCCAGGCAAAGCGCGGGCTGGCGTACCAGGGCCTCCGAATCGGCGTCGGAGGAGCGCTGACGGGCGCTGGTTCTTCGGAAACAGGCCGGGAGATGGGCCGTCCGAATGTAGCCTCCGCGTCCACCTTCTCTGCCGTCCGGGAAACCTCGGATGGCGCCACCATCCCGGGGGACATCTGGCCGGGTTCGGCGTCGATGGCGGCCCTGATGCGGTCCTGGAGATGGTCCGGCGGCGTGACTGACGGAACGGCGAAGGCCAGGTTGCCCGCACCTTCCATCAACTCTGCAAGCTCAGACGTGCAATCGTCGCAGTCAACGAGATGCTCTTCGACGCGACGACGTGCGTCCTCTTCCAGCGCGTCCAGCGCGTAACCGGCTAAATCGGGGAAAACGTCTTCGTGGTTGCTTGAGCCGTTCATCATTCAGGCGCCCGTAGTTTCGAGACTAATGCGACGCGAAGTTTCTTCAGACCCAGTCGCATACGGGTCTTCACCGTGCCGAGTGGTTGATCCAGTTTCACAGCGATTTCCGCCTGGGTGAACCCGCCGAAATATGACATCTCGATGACGGCGCGTTGCGCTTCCGGCAGTTTCAGCAGCGCCTTGCGCACGATCGCATACTCCGAGTTTGCGACCGCCGCGTCGGCCGGTTGAACATCGGACGACTCCAGGTTCAGATAATCGTCGACATTCTCGATGTTGCGCTGCCTGCCACGTGTCCGTTTCCGAAGCTCGTCTATCGTCCGATGGTGTGCGATACCGAACAACCACGTCGTGAACTTGCCGCGTCCGGACTTGTAGCTGGCCGCGCGCCGCCACACGTTCAGGAAGACGTCCTGCGTTACCTCTTCTGAAGCTCCCTGATCGGACAGCATCCGGTAGGAGAGCGAGAATACCCTCGTGCTGTAGCGTTGGTAGAGGCACTCGAGCGCCAGTCTGTCGGTATCGACGATCTGGGCGAGCAGCGCCTCGTCCGAAAATTCTGTGTATTCCAAAGCGGGCCACCTCGTGCAGCGGTCTGGTCCGCGGGGGCAAGCGCTGGGTTCCGAAGTACGCGCTGCAGCCGGTCCATCGACTTGTCCACCGTATTGGAATACGGCCGCGCATATACGCTCGGATTCACCCGAAATTACCCTGAAACGCTGGTAAACCGGGCTTGCGTTGCTCCCCGCCAGTCAGCCAAAGTCATATACGACGGGGTCTCTACTGGTTAAGTGGTGATTCTCCGATAGGTCCGCCGGCCCCCGCTGCGCCCGCCCCTGTGTCCGAGTTAGGCTCGCTCACAACCCGGCTTCGTAACTCCGAAAGCGCGGCGCGTGCAGACGCCAGATCGTGACCGCGCGGAGCACGTTCAAGGTACGTCGATAGTGTCTCGGCAGCGGCATCAAACCGTCCGAGTTCTGTTTGGATGCGAGCAAGGTCGGCGAGGTTATGCCATGCCGCCGGTTCAACTATCCGTATGCCTTCCGCTACCCGGAGAGCGCGTTCGTGGTCGCCGGAATCCAGGTAGATCCTTTTCAGGTTGCTGAGCATGCGCCGGAGGATCGTACGTTTTCCTGCCGGACGCATGAACGGCGCCGCCTCCTCCACCGTCATAGGCGTGGCGTTTCGCCCGGGCCGGCCGACAGCGGACTGGACCATGCGAGCACATTCTTTCCGGCTCAACAGTCCTCCGGCATCGTACGGATCAACGTAGATAGACTCCTCGCCGTTTCCCACGCGCACCAGAAAATGGCCCGGCAGGCTTATGCCCTGGAACCGGTATCCGGCGCGACGCCCTATCTCCATGTAAAGGACTGACAGGGTGATCGGATTGCCCAGCCCGCGGTCCAGCACGTCCGGGATGTAGCTGTTGCGCGGGTCGTAATAACGTTTCCGGTCGCCACGAATCCCGAGATCGTTGAACAGCACTTCGTTCAGCACATGTATAGCGTCGTAAAGGCAGTGCCGGTGGGGCAACCGTTCCCGGACGCGTTCCGACAACAGGGCCACGCGACCGCGTTCTGCGATGAGGTCCATGTCCGGGTATTCACCGGCCGCGATCAGAAGCGAAGCGGACAGGAGATCGATCTGGGAAGCCGGAACCGACACGGCGCGCCGGAACGCCTCGTTCGTATCGCCGAGCTCGCTTCCCACGTTATTCGACTCTCAATTTCGATCGTCCATCGTCAGGTGAGTGATGCCTGTATCCCCCGTGCGGGCGGACTTGATCCCGGTAAATCTCTGGTTGCCCGGCTGGTTACCGGGCTCGTTACCAAGAATGAGATGGCGCAGATTCTAAACACGCCCGCCGGACTGCGCAAACCCCCGCCTCAGAGGCGTCTCAGGCGGTCGTCATCCAGTTTCGGGTTCCTTGACACCCAACTGCGGCGAATCTAAACTCCGCGGGGTACGACACAGGCCGTGATCTCGTTTAGCGAGGTCGCTCCGGTGAACGTACATCCCCCCGGGGGAGCTTGGAGAGCCAGGCTGAGAGGGCAGACCGAGATGCTGCCGACCCCTGAACCTGATCTGGGTAATGCCAGCGGAGGGAGGCGACTTTGCACCATTCGTTATCGACCGTTTTTTATACGCCGGGCAGTTTGTTCGCGTTCGGCGACCTCCCTGTATTTCCGGGAGTCGTCGATTGACAGCCTCACCCGCATCGGGTGGGGTTGCACCACCCCTGCTGTCGATCGAACTTGCCTCCCTGGACCTGCGTGCGGCTGACGGCGGCAGGCTCCATGTCTTGAGGGAGGTGTCCCTGGACGTGCGCGCCGGGGAGTTCGTCTCGATCATCGGGCCGAGCGGGTGCGGCAAGAGCACGCTCCTGAACATTGTGAGCGGACTCCTGGACGTGGACACGGGCGTCGTGATGCTGAACGGGGACCCATCGGCGCGCCGCCTCGGGAATGTCGCCTACATGCAGCAGCGAGACCTGCTGATGCCGTGGCGGGACGTGCTGGACAACGCAGCGCTGGGCCTTGAGCTGGCGGGCGTTCCACGTAGCGCGGCCCGTGCTCGCGCGCTCGAAGCCCTGCCGGTGTTCGGCCTTGAAGGGTTTGGCGCGGCTTACCCGGCCCAGTTGTCCGGGGGCATGCGCCAGCGGGTGGCGCTGATGCGCACCACGTTGCCGGAACGGGACCTGCTGCTTCTCGATGAACCGTTTGGCGCGCTGGATGCGATGACCCGCGGCGACCTGCAGCGGTGGCTGGTTGGCATGTTTGAGGGTTCGGGGATGGGCGTGCTGCTGGTGACACACGATGTCGAAGAAGCCCTGATCCTGTCCGACCGCGTCCTCGTGCTGTCCGGGCGGCCGGGCCGGAACGCCGGTGAACTGGAGGTTACCCTGCCGCGGCCGCGTCACGATGTGGATGTCACGGACGATAGTTTCATCGAGTTGAAACGCCGGCTGCTTGAAATGCTTGCATTCGACAGGACCGCCGTATGAGCGAACGCGTCACGGCAGCGGACGGCGTCACCTCGACCGCGTCATCCTCCCCACCCGCGCCCACGCAGGAAATAAGGGGGCGAAGAGTCGCCCGCAGCGTCGCCGGCGCTGTCGTGAAGTGGATGCCGTCGCTCGTCCTTGCGGCCGCACTTTTCGCCCTGTGGGAGGCGTTGGTCCGCCTTCTTGACATCCAACGCTGGCTACTGCCCGCGCCGAGCGGTATCGGCGCGGAGTTATGGAGCTCTCGATCAACCCTCTGGGATAACGCCCTGGTAACCGGCGAGGAGGTGTTGATCGGATACGCGATCGCGATCATCGTGGGGATAGCGCTCGCAGTCGCCATCAGCTACTCGCGCCTGCTGGAGCGCGCCGTATACCCCTTCATCATCGCGTCCCAGACCATCCCGATCATCGCCCTCGCGCCCCTGTTGCTCGTGTGGGTGGGCCCGGGAAAGACCTCCAAGATCATCATCGTGGCGCTGATCACCTTCTTCCCGATCGTGGTCAACCTGGTTGACGGACTCCGTTCATCGGACCGTGCTTCGATCGACATGTTCCGGACCCTGGGCGCGACACGCTGGCAGACGTTTAGAAAACTCCAGGCGCCGACAGCGCTTCCCTTCTTCTTTTCCGGCCTCAAGATCAGCGCCGTTTTCGCCGTGATAGGTGCGGTGATCGGTGAGTGGGTCGGTGGGCAGGCCGGTCTCGGGTGGCTCATGCAGGTGGTGAGGCCCCTGTTCAAGACGGAGCTTGTCTTCGCATCCATTTTCCTGCTTTCGGTGATGGCCATCATGCTGTTCGTGACGGTCGTCGTTATAGAGCGCTGGGCGTTGCGCCACTACCCGCAAGGGAAAGGGGACTGAGGATGAAGCGCTAATACCTGAACGGGGACCCTGGCAACACTTTTTTTAGCCAGTAAAACGGCTATGAGCGGAGGAAATCAGACGATGAAGAAGAGATGGCTTATCGGAGTGCTATCGCTGGTCGCTGTGGTAGCGCTGGCCTGTGGGAGCGATGAGGAAGACGTCACCAGTACCGTCGCAAGCGCGCCGGCCCAGGAGCTCATCAAGATCTCGTTCGCGCTCGACTGGTTCCCCAACTCGAACCATGCCGGGATCTTCGAGGCCGTGGAGCGCGGCTACTTTGTGGACGAGGGACTGGACGTCAACATATACGTCCCGGGCGATCCTTCCGTCGTTCTTTCGACCATCGCCGCCGGGCAGGACGATTTTGGCGTCAGCTACCAGGCGGTCCTGCTACAGGCGCGATCCGAGGGAGTGCCGGTTGTATCGGTCACGGGGATCGTGCAACACCCCCTGAACTCGGTGATGGCGCTTGAATCGTCGGGGATCACGCGTCCCGGTGACCTCAAGGGCAAGAAGGTTGGATTCCCCGGCATCGTGACGGACGAGGGGCTCCTGGCTGCCATGCTTGCGTCGGACGGCCTGACCCTGGATGACGTAGACATGGTGAATGTCGGGTTCGACCTGACGACCTCCCTGGCATCCGGCGTGGTGGACGCGATCGTCGGCGCTTACTGGACGCACGAATCAATCCTGCTTGAACAAGAGGGTTTCGATGTCACGGTAATGCGGATGGAAGACTGGGGCGTCCCGGACTTTTACGAGCTTGTGATAGCGGTAAGCGAGGATACGATCGCCAACCGGCCGGACGTTGTCCGAAGTTTCGTCAAGGCGCTCCAGCGGGGCCATGAAGCCGCAATTGCGGACCCCCAGGGATCGATAACAACGCTGATCAAGCACAACCCTGACACCGTCGTCGAGGATCTTGAGCGCGAGGGCATCAAGCGGGTCATACCGATGTGGACGGAAGGCGTGCCAAAGTTTGGCTGGCAGGAAGCGGAGCGCTGGGAGGCGTTCACCAGCTGGATGAAGGAGCAGGGCCTGGTCTCGGAGGATCTGGACGCCAGCGCGGCCTTTACCAACCGGTTCACAGAGGATTAGGAGATGTGGGGCCGTCCGCGTCCGCGTTCAGGGCGTTGGGCGGCCTCGCAGCCCCGAGTCACGAACCCGGTGAAGCTGTCCAGTTCCATAGGTAATGAAAAGCTCGTCATGCCCCGCGCCGCCGAACATGCAGTTCGTTGGCATATCGGACGGCGTGGGGTGCGTCTCCAGCACGCGGCCGTTCGTGGCGAACACGTAGATCATCGGGCCGGGACCGTAGCGGTGATCGCCGGCCGTGGCGACGATGTTGCCGTCGGTGTTCCAGCACATGCCGTCGATACCGCGTCCCCAGCCGAAATCGTGCAGCACGGCCTGCTCGCCGAGCGAACCGTCGTTATTGATCGCGTACGAGACGAGAAGAGGGTGCGCTTTTTCGC